>JBJOGU010000138.1:0-2967 GCA_046048075.1 Pseudomonadota bacterium | reverse complement strand
TGTTTGCTGCGCCGATTGCCGCCTGCATCTTTGCCCACGAAATGCTTCTGCGACGCTTTCGATCGAGCGAGACGGCTCCGGTTGTAGTGGCTGCCCTTGGTGGGTACTTCGCCTCCACCATGTATTTTGGTGGTGACAGAAAGCTGTTAAAAATCTCTGGGCAGCCCGTTGATGTGGGCCCGGAGTCGCTCATGCTGGCCTGCCTATTGGGGGTTATTTGCGGCTTGCTCTCCACGGTTTACATCTACCTCCTCACTCGTGGGCCGAAGCTCGCCAATTCCACCGGCATCCCGGTCTGGCTCCGTCCCCTTGTGCCCGCCTCATTGTTATTTGCCGTCTCTCCCTTTTTGCCTCAGTTAATTGGGCCGGGGCTGGGGTCGGTGAACATGGCCTTGGCAGGCGAATTTGGCCTTTGGCTGCTGGCTGCCCTCTTGGTGTTGAAGATTGTTGCTGCAGCCCTCTGCCGCTCCTTCGGCTTTCATGGGGGCATCTTCCTCCCAGCTGTATTCTTTGGCGCGATGCTCGGAGGCATTTTCGACACACTGGTGGGGGGCGGGCACCACATGTATGCCCTGCTCGGGGCTGCCGCTTGTGCCGGGTCCGCGATCGGTGCACCTATTGCGGCAGTGGTTCTTCTCTTCGAAATGAGCGGCGATTATCGATTCATTGTGCTGGCAATGGTGTCTGTTGCGATTTCATGCCAGATGAGTCGAACCCTGATTGGGCGTTCGGTCTGGGACCGGTCGCTTCATCTGAGGGGCATTGATATTGATGACGAGCCCAGGTCCTCTAACGCAGATGATCGTCGCTGAGGTGAATGCCGCGCAGCAAGAGTTGGCGGTCGAATAAAGAGCGCCCCGCCAAGGCCCGGGAGAATTGGTTGGCGGTGACCACGCTGATCATTCCGAGCACTGCCCACTCGTAGCTGCCGGTGAGTTCAAACACAATCATCACCGCTGCCAATGGCGCGCCAATGACTGCAGCAATACAGCTTGCGGCCCCGAGTATGGCGAAATTAGACGCCGCTGGGTCTATGCCAGGCAGCGTCACATCGAGGATCGCACCCGACAGGGCGCCAATGAACAATGCGGGTGCGAACACTCCCCCAAACATTCCAAATCCAATGCAGAGACTTGTCGCGATGATCTTCAGTCCGATGAGGCAAAGTAAAAGCACAAGGCTCAACTTGCCTGCAAGGGCGAGGTCTACGGATCCGAGGCCATGACCGAGCAGGTGCGGAAAAAACGGAGACATTGCAAAAAGAAAAAATGCAGGGATCAGTGGGCGCCATTGAAGCGGAATATTTGATCGCTTTGCCAATGTCGGGGCGGCAGTCACGCTCCGAATGTAGACAATCGAGGCCAGCCCACTGGATATGCCGACTCCAATGGCGAGAAAAAACGTGCCCAATGAGAGGGTGGGTGTCGACTGAATATCAAAAATGCGCTGGTCCCCGACAATCACATGTGCAATCCATTGGGCCCCAAAGGCCGCTGCAATGACGGGCCCGGCGCCGAAGGCGCCAAACCGACGAATAATCGCCTCGTGAGCCAGGATGGCTGCCCCAATTGGCGCTGAGAAGACGGCTGCAATCGCCGCTGCGGCGCCACTGCCCAGAATAATGTCGGTGGGAAGTTTTTGAGGAAACGCATGCGACCAACGCATCAAGACGGAGCTGATATAGCCTCCGAAATGCATGAGCGGGCCAAAGATGCCAATGGATGCACCGCCCGACAAGTTAACCGTGGCAAGCAGGGTTGACAGCATCCCCGAGCGAACATTTGGGCTTTCGTTTCTTTGGGCCGCCAGGATCAGATCGGCAGGCCCATGCGGGCGACCGTCTTGGAGCAGCAGGAGGATGCGGCCCGAGACGAGGGCCGCAATGAGCAATGCGAGTCCGATCGCGGGACTGATAGTGATGCCATCGAGCCCGAGTTGACCGGGCAGCGGCACTCTCCAAAGCGCGTTGAAGAAATCGACAACAGCGAAAATCCCCAGCGCCACGGCCCCGACCAACATCCCCAGGAGCAGGGAGCCGGTGATGACTCCAATACGTATCCACAGCCCCCAATCTCTCGAGTGGGGATGTGGCGGTTTCGTATTGGCTTCTTCAGTCATCTCCTACTTTGCGGCGGGTCCGTATCTTTCTTCGAGAATTTTTCGGATGACCGAGACCTCTGCGTGCACAGCAGCCAACTCCTCTCGGACGGTTCGCAGGTCGTTGCCCTCTGCAGCGTGTTCATCCGAGTGAATCGAGTTGAGTGAATTCACAATAACCGCAATGAACAGGTTTAGTACGGTAAATGTCGCAGTCAGAATGAAGATAACAAAGAAGATCCATGCATAGGGATAGACCTTCATGATGGGTCTTGCAATGTCGCCGGACCAACCCTCTAGAGTCATAATTTGGAACAGGGTAAAGAGACTTAGGCCCAAGTCTCCGAAGAGCTCCGGGAAACTCTGGCTGAAGAGTTTGGTGGTGATGACCGCACAGACATAAAAGAGGATAAAGACCAGGCCGATCACTGCCGACATTCCCGGAATCGCCGAGAGGAGGGCCGCCACCACCCGACGGATACTCGGGATCTTGTTGATCAGGCGCAGAACACGCAAGACCCGAAGTGACCGCAGCACAGCGAAGGGGCCTGAGGCCGGAATGAGCGCAATGCCTACCACGATGAAATCAAATACCGACCATGGGTCTTTGAAGAATCGCCAACCTCGTGCCGCAAGGAGAAAGGCGATTTCCGCAACGAACACTGCCAAGATGGCGTGGTCTGCGGCGATCAATGTCTCGCCGTACTGCGCCATGATGGTCGGGCTGGTTTCCATACCGAGAATGGCCGCATTGATGAGAATCAGAACGATGATGGTGTTCTGAACCCATTTCTGCCCCCAGAACCGCTCAATCGCGGCTTTCCAGGGGGGGAGATTGGGGTCCAAGGTGGGTGCAGAGGCGTTCATGGG
>JBJOGU010000137.1:0-2509 GCA_046048075.1 Pseudomonadota bacterium | reverse complement strand
TTGCTTCGAGACACCAGTGTGTTTTCAGCCGACATCCACTCGACCCAGACCTTTGACGACGGCGACCCGATTGGCTTTGCAGAGACGATCAGCAAACGCCCTTGGCGATCGACGTTTACCTTCACCGACCCACTTGAAGTCATTCCGGTCGAAGGCCCCGCCATTCGACAGGCAGTCAATCGGGGGGGCTTTCTTGCACGCGAGATTATCCGCAACGGCATTCAGCGAATCTTTCGCACCGAGAAAAAGCCCAATGCCAACTTCGAAGAGGAGTTCATGAGGGCCTTCCAAGACCACTTCAGCAGACGAAGTTACCCCAAAGGCGAACTGATCTACGCCCCCGGTCAGGATGCAGACTGCCTCTACTTCATTCAAAAGGGGGCCGTGACCCTCTATACCGAAAACAACGCGGAGATCGCGCAGCTCGGCGAAACAGATTTCTTCGGAGAGAGAAGCCTCATCAAGGGGGTGCCTCGTGCCTCATACGCCTGTGCGGAGGAAGACTGCAGCCTGCTTGTTCTCGAGGCCGACCAAGTCCGAGCAGAGATCACCGACGAGAGTCTTCTTGTCCAGCTCTCTCTACTTGCCGTGCTCAAGCGCATGCATCTAATGAACCAGTTGCGCTTCTCACATATTTTTCGTGACCCCAGCGAGAGAAGCGATGCAGCCCCCGAGGAAGCCTCGGACGAATCAACGCAGGAAGGGTCCGACCACTAACCCAACGGGCCGCTCCATGGCTCTCACCCTATTGATTGACTAGGCCGGGCGCTTGGGCCGATCGATCAGTGCATCGGTCGCACCCGCGGCAAGCCACATACTGAGCAGCGCCACCCAGGAGGTCAGCGCCATCACGGCCCCACCGGTGACACCGGCGCCCACAGCGCACCCACCTGCCAGCATTCCTCCAAAGCCCATGAGCACGGCGCCAAATATGTAGCGCGAGAGCCCTGTCTCCGCAGTGAAGGTCTGAAGTTTGAATTCCTTCGAGACGACCGAGGCCACGAATGCGCCAGCAAATACGCCGGCGACAATGCCGATATCAAAGGAAAACGGCAGCGTTGGCTGGTTGATTAGACCCATAAGGGTGTCTGCAGAGGGCCCTGTGAAACTGATGCTCTTAATTGGAACGATGTCAAAAGACCAACTCGCATGCCAGGCCGTCAAGCCCCAACCCATGGCCACAGAGGCACCCACGCCGATTGCAGCCACCTGATGCCAGCGCGTCTCTCTCTCCTCGGAGTTCTGGCCTGAGCGAATGGCCAGCCATACCGCAGCGATGAACAACATCACCCCCAAGGCGATCGGGCCCCAACTAGGGAGATAGGCGGCCAGACTGCGTTGGCTCGCATCCACGAGCCACCACTCCGAGATGCCCTCTCGAGCAGGCGATAGACCTCCCCGAAGCGAGGCCTGAGAGACCACCGTGACGATGAGGCCGGCAATCAAGGCCCGTTGGTTGCCTGTGCCCGAGAGCACCAGAAGCCGGCTTGCGCAGCCTCGCGCGAGAATCATTCCGATGCCAAAGAGAATTCCCCCAACGATTGCGCCACTCATCGAACCGGTTGCGGCAAGTTGCCGAACACTGCCGGTGTTGAGTTGACCGGTGTGTATGAGCCATTGGGTAATGAGCAGCGCGGTGGAGAAGGTAAAGAGCCAAATGGAGAATTTCGCAGCGGGCCTCTTGCGCCAAAACTCAATGCAGGCCGACCGAAGACAGAAGCGACTCTGTTGGGCGAAAACGCCAAAC
Organism: Pseudomonadota bacterium; assembly: GCA_046048075.1. Classification (GTDB taxonomy): domain Bacteria; phylum Pseudomonadota; class Gammaproteobacteria; order Burkholderiales; family Burkholderiaceae_A; genus Hahnella. The sequence goes on along the minus strand of JBJOGU010000137.1, from coordinate 762 downwards.
GAAACGCCAACAAGTAAGCCAAGGAGCGCTGCGGTCTCGCCAGTTGTGAACGCCTCAAAGAGGGGGGGCATGGTTGAAATGACCTTTTTTAAGATATTGTTATTTCCAGGCGAGTCTAGAGGCAGCGCTATCTTTTTCAGTTGATGAAGATCAAATCAAAAGTCATTTCCTGCTTTTTGGCCGCTCTGATGGTGGTGCAAGCTCAGGCCATTGCGGGCATGACATGCCATGCGGGCCAAGGGGCTAAAGGCAACCCTCTTGGCGTTGCGCTGAGAGAATCGCCATGCGGCACCGGAGCAAAGACGTCTATTTGCAAGCATCTCCTGCAGGACCGCTACCAGGGGTCATGGGAACAAGCCAGGTTTGTAAGTTAGGTAGTTATTTCTCGTTGCGGCCGAGCGCTCGATGGTCTTCTATAAAATGATTCCATGAAGCTCAACGCCGACTATCGACAAAGACTTGTTCTCAATCACCACAGCTTGCCCTGGGCAGAGAGCCCCCAGCCCGGCGTGATGAGACGCATGCTCGAGCGAGATGGCAATGAGGTGGCCAGAGCAACCTCGATTGTGCAATACGCACCGGGCGCGAAGTTCGCCTCACACTCCCACGACCTCGGCGAGGAGATTTTCGTTCTAGAGGGCGTCTTCAGTGACGAGACCGGCGACTACCCAGCCGGGAGCTACATCATGAACCCCCCGGGGTCATCCCATGCGCCTTTCAGCGAAACGGGCTGCACATTATTCGTCAAACTAAGACATCTCG
>JBJOGU010000136.1:0-2500 GCA_046048075.1 Pseudomonadota bacterium | reverse complement strand
CTCTGCGGGCCTCTTGAACAGAATCTTCGATGCATCGAGACCAGCCTCGATATCGCGATCCGCCGCCGCGGCGCCATCTTCGAAATCAATGGCAAGACCGAATCGGTCGAGGCTGCGCGGTCCCTGCTCGAGCAACTGGCCCCCACTGCGAAGACACCGGTTCAACTCAAAGATGTGCAGCTCGCCATCGTCGAGCATCGCGCCCCACGACTGGGAGCAGAGGCAGATGACAGCGCCGATGCAGGAACCGAGACCAGCACGCCTCAGACCATCGACCTGAGAACGCGGCGTCGAGACCTCCGAGGCCGAACAGAGAATCAGCGGGCCTACCTGCGAGCGATCCAAGGCCATGATATCAATTTCGGCATCGGTCCGGCCGGCACCGGCAAGACCTTCCTGGCCGTGGCGTCGGCCGTCGATGCGCTTGAGCGCGACACCGTGAGCCGCCTGATTCTCACGCGTCCAGCGGTGGAGGCCGGGGAGCGCCTTGGGTTCCTGCCAGGCGACCTCTCACAGAAGGTCGACCCCTACCTGCGGCCGCTCTACGACGCACTCTATGAGCTCATGGGGCTCGAGCGCGTCACCAAACTCTTTGAGCGCCAAGTCATCGAGGTGGCGCCCCTTGCTTACATGCGTGGCCGCAGCCTCAACCAAGCATTTGTAATCCTCGATGAGGCACAGAACACCACCCGCGAGCAGATGAAGATGTTCCTCACGCGCATCGGTTTTGGCAGCAAGGCGGTGATCACTGGAGATCCATCGCAGATCGACTTGCCGCGAGGTCAGACCAGCGGTCTGGTCGAGGCCACCGAGGTACTCGCCGATGTTCGCGGTGTCTCCTTCACCCACTTTAATAGTCAGGATGTGGTTCGCCATCCCCTGGTCGCGCGCATTGTCGATGCCTATGCAATCTATGAAGAGCAAGGTGGGCAAGGCTAAGAATGCCCATCGAGCTGCATCTAGAGATTCAATCCGACGCAGAACTTCCGCTTGCGAGACCGCGCATACGAAGGCTCGTAACGGCAAGCCTTGATGCCCGCGTTCAATATGCCGAGCTCACACTGGTGTTTCTCAATCGGGCCAAGGCCCGATCACTCAATCGCGACTTCCGCAAGAAGGATTACGCCACCAACGTACTGACCTTCCCCTACGAGGGGCCACCGAGACTTCTTGCAGACCTCGTCTTCTGCACCCCAGTGGTGCGCGAGGAGGCCCGTGCCCAGAGGAAAACGTTTGAGCATCACCTGGCCCATTTGATCGTCCATGGCTGTCTACATGCCTGTGGGCTCGACCACGAGGACGATGCAGCGGCCGACGCGATGGAGGCTCTGGAAATTTGCATCCTCAAGCGATTCCGAATTCCCAACCCCTATGGCACACTAGGGGGGTCGAAACAACCCATGCCGATGCATGACTGATGCCGACCCTAGGCCCTCGGGCCTGAGTCATCTCCTCAAGCGCCTCTGGTCTCGCCTAACAGGCCGGACCGATGAAAAAGAAGAGCTTCTCGAACAACTCAGAGAAGCCGAGGCCCACGATGTCATTGATGCCGATGCCGTATCCATGATGGAAGGTGTCCTGCAGGTCTCTGATTTGGCAGTGCGAGACCTCATGGTGCCCCGGGCCCAGATGGATGTCATCGACATTGAACAGCCCCTGCAAGAGATTCTCGAGTTCGTCATACAGACGGCCCACTCTCGGTTTCCTGTTTTCGAGAACAAGCGCGACAACATCATTGGCGTTCTCCTGGCGAAAGACATTCTCAAGGTCATGGCCGACGAGAACCAAGATATTCGGGGTCTGCTGCGGCCCGCGGTTTTTGTGCCCGAATCCAAGCGTCTCAACGTCATGCTTCGCGACTTTCGACTCAATCGCAATCACATTGCCATGGTGGTCGACGAGTATGGTGGCGTCTCCGGTCTCATCACCATCGAGGATGTACTCGAGCAGATTGTGGGCGACATTGAAGACGAACACGACATTGAAGAGGAAGACGACAATATTCTTCCCATGCCTCACCAAGACGGACAATTCCGGATACGCGCCCTCACCCCTCTGGAGCAATTCAATGCCCATTTCGAGTCGGCGCTCTCCGATGAGTCCGCCGACACCATTGGAGGTTTTGTCACCGATCGCCTTGGCCGCGTGCCCCACAAGGAAGAGGTCATTGAGCTCGAGGGCTTTGTCTTTGAAATCCAAAGAGCGGATGCGCGAATGGTTCACATGCTCTTGGTCCGACGTGCCGAGGTCCCTGTAGAGGACGCAGACAATGCCCTCACTGGCCCTGAGCTGGGCCGCTAGCCTCGCAAGCCTTGGCGCACTCGCGCTCCTAATTCATCTCTGGCAGCGCCCAGAGCAATGGGCGCCCCGACTCGCATCCGGCCTACTCATTCTTCTGGCCCTGGTCGGGCTGCATTGGATTTACATCAGCCTGCATGACTACGGCCACATGCCCATACCGCTGGCTGCAATGGGCACCCTGGCCCTGGCCATTTATGTC
>JBJOGU010000135.1:0-8914 GCA_046048075.1 Pseudomonadota bacterium | reverse complement strand
TCGATCACGGTGGGTTTAATAAAGACCAAGAGTTCACTCGAGCTGGTGCTGCGGTTGTGGGAACCACCGAGAAGCGGCGTGAGAATGCCCATCTCGGAGAAGCCGGGAATGGCCGAGTTCGCTCGGTTATTGGATTCCTTGAAGAGCCCCGCGAGAATGACCACGTCGCCGGGTGCAGTCTCCACGTTGGTCTTGATCTTGTTCTGCGTGGTGCTCTTCTCAATAGGGCTGTCGGCTGCTTCCGCGCTGAGAATCGTCTCGTCGTATTCAAACAAGAACACGACATGATTGTTGTGGCGATTGACCTTCGGTGTCAGAGAGAGCTTGAGAGGAACCTCAAGAGAATCAATACGCTCGTCGGTTGTGATTACTGTCGCCCCCCCGTTGTTGGTCTGTGTGCTCTTCACAACCTTTTTACGCAGCTGCACCTTTTTCTCTAGATCGGCCTTCTCACCATCTCGGGCAATGATGGTTGGACTTGAAATGTTGCGACCCACTGAATTGGTCTCGAGAAGATTAATGAACGCAACGATATCGCTGCTACCCATATTGGGCTTGAGCTGTGCACCACGCGAACCAGTGGCCGTGTTCGCGAGAACTGAGAACACACTTGTGACTGCCCCTGCATTTGCATTCTTTCCTCGAAGGCTCGCCTCGATCACCCGCTCCCAGTCCTTCTGGACCTCCACAAGAAATACTTCTGCGAGAACCTGACGAGAGGGGATGTCTCGATCTCGAATGAGACGAAATGCCAAATCAAGCTCGTACGGACTTCCCGTCAGGACCACTCCAGTGGGGTCGTCGAGAACGCGAAGGGGCGGGCGCTGGGCCGTGCAGGCTGCACTGCCTGTCGCACTCGGAGACCCGCCGGCCACGGAAGCGCCGCCCGCTGTCGGTGCGACGGACGGTGGATTAACGGCTGAAACGGCCGGCTGGGGCTGCGCGCCGCCCACGGGCGTCTGCCCGGCTGCTTGAGCCGAATTCGTTGCGCCTGCTTGCGGCGAAGCGGCGCCTGGTTGCGCGGCACCAGACCGAAAGTAGCTCTCCACGAAGGTCTTCACGTTCGCGGGAAGCTCGTAGAGAATCGCCACCTTCTCGGTGGCCTCTTCTGCGCCCGGGCAGAGCTTGGGCTCGAAGCGGCCCAGCGCAAGAATGTTTTGAGGCACTGCGCCTGGCTGGCCAGTGGCCCGATCCGAAGCCATTGCCATCGATGGGTGGTCGTTCTCACCGAGGCTGCCACTGTCAAATTTCCTCAAGAGGCTGTAGAGACGAATCGACCCACGGCTTAAAGCCTCGTAGGCGTGAGTGGCGGAGATTCCGACCTGTGGAGGACGAACGGCCTCGATTTGCTTGCGGAAGTTGGCCTCATCACCTGACTCAAGCAGGCTGACAATGTATCGGTACTGCGAGACTACCTGGTGCTCGGCGTTGCTGAGTGCAACGCTCGAGAATGGGTCGTTCAAGCCCGCAGCAAGGCCCGGGTTCTGATCGAGCTCGGCCATCGTGAAGAGGTGAAACATGCCTCCAGACTGCTCGGTGCGCACGGCGAGCCTGTGGAGCCTCGCAATTTGATCCATCACCTCAACGGGGTCGCCATAGAACATGCCACTGATTCGAAGCCTGCTCTTGCGGATGCCGTCGCTGAATCGGATGGGTACGGCGGCCTTCTCGGCCAGAGATGTGAAGACGGTTGCAACCGGGGCGCCACGGTAGTTCACCTCTGAAGCCGGGAGTTGATCGCCCGCTGAGCGCACGGGTGCGCCATAACTCTGGAGCTCTGTGCGAAGCAACTTCATCTCACCCAGAATCAAGAGCCTGCGCCGAGCGGCCTTCTCTTCGGATGTCCAGGCGCTTGCGCTATGGCGACCATCCTGGGAGAAATTCTGAGAGTGGTTTCTGAGGTAGGAAGAGAACACGGAGTCGGAGAGGCTCTTCTCGCCGTACTTAAATTGAACAAGGCGGCGGCGCTCCCCTTCGGTGGCAGACGACCGGTCCATGGCCATGGCGGCCTGCGATGAGGCGGCAGACTTATCCGACGCGGCTGCACCCTCGGACTTGCTTGGCTCTGTCTTTTGAGGGGCTGGGTTGCTATTGGAGAGTTGTCGCTGCTTGAATGTCTCCTTGGCACTGGCAAGGTCGACATCGATTGGTGGTCCTGCACATCCAAATAAGACCAGAAGTGGCACCGAGGCGACGGTGGCTCGAAGCGACGAATGAACGCGATTCACTGGGTGAGTCATGCGGATCACCGGAAGGCGCGCTGGCGAACCGCGGCCTGGTCCTCCAGATAGTGCGCGTCTGAGTACATCGCCTGCTGCGGCTGCAAGACCGATGGCTCATCAGACTGGGAAAGAAGCGGCTTGGACGAGCCATCCCGAACAACAGCCTCACCGACCTCTGCCAGGAGAAGGAGTATGGACTCTAGTACCTCGGCGGCTGAGTCTTCTCTCTTACGCATCTTTAGGCCTCCAACTGTGCATCTGGGTCAACGGGACGGCTAATATAACCAACCAGTTGGTTTATTCAAAGTACTTTTTGTAAATCCAGTAAAGATTTGCACCAAAGCCACGGAAAATTAAGGATTATTGCGTTGCAACATGCTCGCTAAGTGTCGGTGCTCTGGGGCCTTGGTCTATGCATTTCCGGGTTTCGGCAACCTCACCCGTAAGCGATGCCTATTGCCCCTCTTCTCGGGTGCAATCGTGTAAGCGTCTGAAACTTCACGAATAATTCCCAGGCCCATGCCCCCATGGACCCCCGCCTCATGCTCTCGACTCAGAAATTCCAGGGTCTCCAATGGGGCGCAGTTGTCCAGGATGTCAATGAAAAGCGCGCCCGTCTCGAGGTTCACCACCATCGCAAAGCCTGGCGACGTTGCATGGGGGGTTTCATAACGGACGATGTTTTGCAGAATCTCCCCAACGGCAATGACAATGTCAGTGATCCGAGAGCCATGCATTGGCAAAGCAGCCCGGAGGGCTTGACTCAGTTCTTCTCGAGCCTTCTGAATGCCGGAATGATCAAGGACAAAGGAGGCCCTGAAAGGCAGGCTCACCTTATTGCGCGTGACCAAGCAGAAGTCTTCCCGGCGTGGAACTCACCATGGCTTGGGAACGAAAGATCTCATACATAGACGCGGCCGAGACTTTGCATTCCACCTGCCCACGCTCTCTCAGAAGCGCCAATGTAAGACTCTCTGCAAGGCTGGGATGAAAACTCCCAGCGATATCCGCCTCGTTGATGAGGACCTGCAGTAGATCGAGTTCAGATGGCTGCTCCATTGCCAAGAATCGACGATGGTTCTCCTTTACCGCAGCGGGGTCGGTGCCGAGCAAGAGTTGTGATGCCGCGGAGAGGTCTGCCGGTCGTAGGCCCCGCCAAGCGCCCTCCACCAGACGCGCCAGGGTCTGGCGTTCCTGCTCACCTGCCGAGCCGAGTTCCTCGTTCGTTCGCCCCTGATGACCCAGATCATGCCCCGCCATTACAACCAAGCCCAAGAGCTTTGCATGGTCATCGAGATGGGAGTCGAAACGATAGAGACAAGCAAGCGCCAAGAGGCAGTCGGCCACATGGGCTCGGTTGTGGTACGAGAGCTCCTCACCGCGCCGAGCGCGTGAGCGACCATCGGCCTCCACCTCATTGAGCGTTGCTTCATAGGACAGCCACAACGCCTGGGCGGACGGCTCTCGCATAGCAAAAGAGGACGTCCCACCGGACGGACTCAGTGCAATCTCCGCTGCGAAGGCCCCGACCTCTGGAACCGCCCGTCCCTTGGCTCGGTTCTCAAGGAGGAGCGCCTCGTAGGAACCCCTGGGATCGTCGGTGAGATCGGGCAGTCGATAAGCCATCTATCGCCCGACAATCATTAAGGTTGCATCATCACCGGTTGTGAGCTTTCCACTCTCGAAAAGCCCCATCACTGTGTCCAGAAGCGCAGCCGGCTCGTGCTTCATCAGACGTAAAACCAGTTGAGCAACCCCACTGCTGCCCAGGTCGGTTCCGTTGAACCGGCCCTCGCTGACTCCATCGCTATAAACAAAAAGACGCGAGCCCTGGAGAGATCGTTCGATCAGGGGAAGCGAGAGATCAGAGGAAGCCAATACTCCAAGCGGGGGGTCATTGGGCGCAATGAACTCAATCTCGTCTGTTGCGCAATCGATTCGAATGAGATCGCCATGGCCGCAATTAACGGCAAACAACGCCCCATTGACTGGGTTGAACGTGGCGATAAAGGCCGTAACGAAGCCGGCCGAGGATCCGAGTCGCTCGGCCAACTCGAAGAGCTCGTCGTTCATGGCCGACGCAATGCGGTCGGGAGACAGCCCCTGCCGAACAAATAGGCGAAACAGCGCCAGACATCGTGCGACTGTTAGAGATGCCGGTATTCCCTTGCCCGCAACGTCACCCTGAATGATATGCAGCTGACCATTCATGGACACAACATCAATAAAGTCACCCGAGAGCCGTCTAGCAGGAAGAACACGGCCGACAAACTGCGGGTGTTCTTGGGCCGAAGGGAAGAGGTGGGCTTGGGTCTCCTCGGCGGCCTGAACGTCTTTTGCGATGAGTTCATGCCGAACCATGTCATTGGCAAGCTCAAGGTTTTGAAGTGCAACTCCTAAGCCTACAGCGGCCGACTCAAAGGACTCTTGATTCGACGACACAAACGCGCAGGCCTCTCCTGCGTCGTTAATGCGATTGATTGCCTGCAGAGAGCCAAAAACCCGGCCCCCAAAACGCACCGGAACGGTAAGGATGGACTTGGTCTGAAATCCAGTGCGCTCGTCCACCTGCCGATGGTGCCGTGGATCGTTCTTCGCGTCGGCCACCAACACGGCCTGCCCCTTCATGAACACCTCTCCCACAAGGCCTTGACCCTCGCCGACTCGAAGACCAGTAATCTTTACGGGCCCAACCGAGGCAATGCACTCCAACTCCTTGGATTCCGGCCGATGCAGAAACATCGAACCCGCCTCAGCGTGGGCCTCAGCCAGAAGTCGAGGCAAGGCCCAATCGAGTGAAGCCACGAGGTCTCTGGTCTCGCTGTAGCGCGACATGAGCCCCACGATAATGTCGTGGGAGGCGGAGTTTTGAGGTTTTACGGAGTGCATGGAGAGCGATGGTTTCGGGCATAATTTTAAACCAACTAGTCTAATTTCTAGGAGCCTTCATGGCCGACTTCCCAAAAATTGACTTCCGCGCAGGCGATGTGATCTTCCACAAGGGAGATCCTGCGGAGTCGTTGTTTATGGTTCTGTCTGGCGAGGTCGAAATCTTTAATCCGGAGGATCAGTCGCGGATTGCACTGCTTGCTGATGGAGCCTCCTTCGGCGAGCAATCCCTGCTGGTTGGCGGCATTCGGGGTGCCTCGGCACGAGCCATGATTGCAACCAAGTGTGCTGTGATCAACACCGCCCGACTGCGCGAGGCACTCCAACAAGAGAAGTCGCTGTTGCTCCCCGGGACTGAGGCAATACTCCTCCAACTGGTCATGTTCAATAGCCTTGTTTCTCAGTGCAAGGCTGGTCGGCAGCCCACGTATCGCCTCTCGGACAAAGTGTCAGAGCTTGCTGCACAGAACAATCCAGTTAACGTCGAGATATTCCTGAACAATGGGTCAAACCGCTCAAAACTATCAACCCCGGAGTTGCTGTTACTGAGGCTAATTTCAGGCGCCCAGCTGGCTTCCATCACTATCGGTGACGGACAGATGGCGACACGCTCAGGCGATTACCCTTCCGAAGGGTTCATTGTTCTGCAGGGAGAGTTGGTTTACACCACCCCCGAGATGGGTCTGTGCACGCTCGGGCCTGGTTCAGTCGTCAGTGTGGCAGAAGGAGTCGGGAACGTTCCCTCTCGGGCAAAGGCGGTGGCAAACGGCCAAGTGCTGGTCTTGCGCCTGCCAATTAAGCCCCTGCTGGTTGCGCTAGGCAACGCCAACGCCGGGCTCAAGGGGATCTTTCGTATGACGATGCTTCGAATTCTGGATTTGGACGTTTTTTCAAAGCCCACGCAGAGAAAGCAGTAAAGGTTGTGGACCCGTTAAACAACGGGGTCCAGCACGACAACTAGAGTTGAATCTTCGAGCCCTTCACATGCAGGGCGTTGACCATCTCGAGTTGCAATAGAAGCATCTCAAGCGCATGGGTGACCTGGCTCGACTCCGTCGCGAGCAGAGAACGGAGTTCCTCACCCGAGTGCTCGATGCAGTGGGCGTCTTCCAGCGCCCTCGCAGAGAGGTTTCGGACCCCGTAACCCAGAGCAGACTGTTCCCCAAACGTTCCACCATGCGTGATCGTGGCTACGCGAAAGGACGTTTCTGGATCGAAAACTTCGACGCTTCCCTCTGCAATGACATAAAAAACATCGGCTGGATCGCCCTTATTAAAAACAACTTCCCCGGGTTTGAAGAACACCTCACGCATGATTGCCTAGCGCCCCCTGGTAGAAAAAACGCTGTCAACTCGGGATGCAAAGAATCGATCACCGAGGATGCGCTCAATCGAAAGTTGCAGGATTCCGCGAAGCTTGGGCGAGGATCGCTCAAGCGACATCTCTACATCGACCACAGAGAGCGCCTGGACCTCGACATCAGTCAAAGCGTATGCACCATAGAGAACCGGGAGATTGGCAAGCCCCTCGGCCATGCCCACTACGGCGCCCGGACCAAGAAGATGCGGGGAACCTGGTGTTCGCAACTCAATAGTGCCCTTCGTAACCATATAGGCGGTTAGGGGGACCTCGCCTTCCTTAATGAGGGCTGAACCCATCGAGAACTGCTCTGCCTGAAGGTCTGTGGAGGACTGCAGCAAGACGTACTTGCGCTCACTGCTGCTGAGCCCGGGCTGATTTGGCTTTAAGCCGGCAAGCCGCGGTGCATCGAGAGCGTAGAGCTTGGACTGGGCTGTTTGCGACATTGAAGTCTCCAAGGAGCTGAGGCTAGAACCGAGCGCTACTCGGTGGCCTCTTCCTCTGGGCCCTTTTCTCCCGACTGCTCGGGCTTCTTCGGCTCGATTTTCTCGCGTAGGAACCCAAGAACCTCGATGGGTTGAACGTAATAAAGGTCGCACTTGAGTTCATCGGCGAGTTTGTTGGCGACGGCCTGCCCACTCTCAATGGCTCGCCGAATATCGAGTTCGCCCTTCTCATAGCGACGACCCACATCGAACATGGCCTCTGCGTAGGGTCGGGGAATCCAGGCCAGAACGCGACCGTTGAGCGTCTTGATGGTCTGAAAACAGATGGAGTCATCTGCCTTGGGCTTTTCCGGTCGCTGCTCCCCGCCTGCGAGAGCAATCATGCTCTCCTCGGCGAACTCGGCTTCCATATGCGCTGCTTCCAGAAAAATCTTATCGAGGACCTGGCGGCTCCGAAGGGCTGCACGAATACGGATTGCGCGAATCTCTCGGCTCTCGCCCTGAAGGTTGCGGGCGTACTCGAATGCAGACCGAGCCCCCGTGATCTCCTTCTTTTCGCCAAATAGTTCCGCCAGCCAACCAAACATGCTCGCTCCCGAGTCAATTCATCCGAAAGAATAATAGATCAAATTTAAAGGTAGCCAAGTTGCTGCGGCGAGTACTAGCGCTTGCCGACTCCCTTAATCGCCTCAAGCACGCTGGCATTGCTGTCGCAATTGGCTGTCAAGGTGACTTTCGACGCGGCCTTGACCTCTTGGCCCTCAAAACCAAAATCTTTAAACGCTACATCGTTGGCGACCAGACGAATTCGCTGACCAGGAATGGCTCTTACGCGCCCGCGGCCACCACTAAAGTTGGTTTTGGGTCCGTCGGGCAGAACCCTGGCCAAAAAGACCGAGTCTGGCAGATTGCATTGGTTGACCAGTCGAATCTCAACATCAATGGGATCCTTGTCAACAAGCCATTCGTAGAGAAGGTGGCCGCCTCCGACAAAAAACACAAGCAGGCCCCCAAACATCAGGATGGTTTTGGTGTCGATTGAGTTCTCTCGCATGGCGTTGCCTTGTAAATGTTTTGGATCCCTTTGAAACTGTTGGGATAGTAGGCGAAAAACACTTCTCGCAAGTGCTCTGACCTCGTTGGAATGCTTGCCGATATCGCAAGGGTCGTTCAACTTTGCTCAGCTCTTGCCGAATCATCCGACAGGGGCTGAGAGCGAATCAGCACCCTCAGGCAAATAAAAAATTATCCATATATTTCATGTGCTTACGATTCATTTGAAGGGCCCCGCGTGCCCAATAGGTACAAGATGCACTTGCTCCTTGAATACTTTGCGAAGAAGATACGGAAACCAAAAATCATGAAACTCGACAGCCTTATGTCCACCCAAAAAGACGTCTTCTCCAGCAAGTCCTATCCCACCATCATCGACGGATCCACGCGCTTCAAGGGCGACCTGGAGCTGGGCGCCAATGCCCGAATCGATGGGAACTTCGTTGGCAATCTGGTGGCCCCGGGGGAGGACACGCAGGTGACCCTGGTCATTGGCCGGCAGGGAAGCATTCATGGCGATATCCGGTGCCACAGCATCCAGATCTCGGGCACAGTGCATGGCAATGTGCAAGCCAAGCTGGTCGAGCTGCGCAATGGCGGTGTGATTGAAGGCGATGTCCTCTACGACGACATTGAACTGCACCAGGGCGGCTCCATTCTTGGCGCCCTCAAGCGCACGCAAGGGGCCCCCACAAAACGGTAGTTCCCAGCGGAACAACATCGGCGGGCCTGCGATACGCGCCTGCCTCGTCCGCGATACGCGCCTGCCTCGATTAACCAGTTGTAACTAGTTCTGCGCCGGTGTCTTCGTGCAAAACTGCGCCGCCAGGAACTTCCCTTTAGGAATGGCGGTGAGCTTCTGCCAGTTGCCCTCGGGCTGGCGCACTACCTGACTCACCCGTCCCGTGCCGCGCTTGCCGGTGTACCGGCGCTCGAGTCGGGTG
>JBJOGU010000134.1:0-3386 GCA_046048075.1 Pseudomonadota bacterium | reverse complement strand
GCTTATTCGGACTGCTTGAGTCGGTCGCTTTGGGCGACAAGCATCGGCGTATCGAAGTCGATGGACTCTCATTTGAATGGACGCTCACGCGTTGCCGCCGACGCTCGGTGGGGATGCTCTTTCAAGAGGGTGCTATACGCGTACGGGCCCCCCGTTGGGTCTCTATTGGCGAGATCGAGGAAATCATTCGCAGCAAACGCCGCTGGCTCATGGCCCGCCACAGAGAGTGGCTCACCCACCAGGACCAGCGCCTAGAACCCAGCGACGATTGGCGAGATGGATCGGTCATTCAGTTCCTCGGGCAGCCCTGCACTCTAAGACTCTCATCGGATCAACAGCAGGCCACCTGGGTGGCCCAGACGGCAGAGATCTGGCTGGCATTGCCAAACCATGCCGGTCCCGACCAGATTCGCGACTCGGTGCATGCATGGCTGCAACAGCAGGCCAGAGAGATCCTGGCCGAGCGCCTTGAAACACTGGCGCAGCGGGCCGGCGCGGAATTCAGCCGCTTCTCGCTTTCGAATGCCAAGACACGCTGGGGCAGCTGCACCCAAGATGGCCATATTCGACTCAACTGGCGACTCATTCACTTTAGCCTTCCAGTGATTGACTATGTGGTGGCCCACGAGCTGGCCCATCTGCGCGCCATGGACCACAGCCCCGCCTTCTGGCAAGAGGTTCAACAGATTCTTCCGGGCTTTGAAGAGGGACAGCGCGAAATCCGCAAGGCGCCCCTCTACGCCTAACTCAAGCGACCAAGGCCTTGGCCATGGCCAGGTAGGCTGCGACCGGCACCTGCTCGGGCCGGTCGGTCTCGGCAAGACCGAAGTCCCTGAAATCAATTCGATCGCGATAGGCATGCAGATTGTTCCGCAGCATCTTGCGGCGCATAGAGAATGCATCGGCCACCAGCCTCTCCAGCACAGACCAAGGCACCTCGGCGACTTCCTCAAGAGGCCTCGGCCACATGCTCACGATGGCAGACTCCACGGCGGGGGCAGGATCAAAGGCGTGCGGCGGGACATCGAGTCGGTGGGCCATGGTGTAGCGGGCCTGCAGCATGATAGACAAGCGCCCGTAGGCCTTGCTGCCCTCCTGAGCCACCATTCGCTCAACCACCTCCTTCTGGAGCATGAAGGTCTGATCGCCAATGTGATGGGCCGCCCCCAGCAGATGGAATAGGATGGGCGAGGAGATGTTGTAGGGCAGATTGCCAACGACTCGCAGTCCTCGGGGACCCAATGTTACAAAATCAACGGAAAGCACATCTTCTGCAATGAGGTGAAGCCGTTGACCGAATCGAGACCTCAAGGCCGTATGCAAATCACGATCGATCTCGATGGCCGTGAGTTGCCCCAAACGCTCAAGAAGGGGGGCAGTGAGTGCAGCACGGCCTGGCCCAATCTCCACCATGGCTTGGCCCGGCTGGGGGTCGATGACCCGAACAATGTCCGCAATCACTCGCGGATCAACGAGGAAGTTCTGGCCGAACCGCCTCTTGGCGTGGCTCATTTAAGGGTTGTCGGGCTTGATATCAACGTAGGTATTGGCGCGAACCTCGCGGGTCCACTCATCGACGGCCTCGGCGAGTTTGCGATCCCGAAGGGCCATGCGGGCGAAGAGACGCAGGCGGTCCTCGGTGATGGGCTCTCGCTTCCTCTCAAGAACCTCGATGATGTGAAATCCGAAAACCGTGCGCACCGGATCGCTGACTTGACCCTGACGCAGCTGCAGTGCGGCCCGCTCAAACTCTGGTACCAGGTCGCCGGGATAGGCCCACTCGAGTTCTCCACCTCGCGCGGCCGAGCCCGGATCTTGGGAAAACGACCGAGCGAGCGAACCGAATGACTCCCCGAGTGCCATACGCCGCTTGAGTTCCTGAAGTCGCCGAGCGGCCGCCTCTTCGGAGGTCTGTCCGTCGACTCGAATAAGTATGTGCCGGGCACGAAAGACATCCACGACGGGGCGCTGCGCCTGGGAGCGACGGTCGTCGAGTCGCAGAATATGCCACCCCCCTGCACTTTGAATCGGCCCGACGACGTCACCTGGGCTTGACCCCTTGAGCGCTTTGACGAAAAGCTCCGGCAATCGGTCCGTGGTTCGCCATCCAAGGCTTCCCCCCTGTTCCTTGTCTGCCGATGCGGATTCCTTACGGGCAGCCACCGCAAAGGGTTCACCCCCGCGAAGACGAGCAAGAATTGACTCGGCCTTGGCCTTGGCTGCAGCCTTCTCGGCCGCCTTGGACTCCGCTGCAGCGGGAATCAGAATTTGCGAGACGAGCCATTCATCGACTTGGCCCAGGCGTTGGCCTTGACTCGCGAGGTAGGCATCCACCTCCGATTCGGAGATACTTACTCGGGCATCGACTTCGCGTTCTCGAAGCCGACTCATCAGAATCTCATCTCGGATGTCATCTCTGAAGCGAGCGAAAGAGACCCCCTCCGTCTCTAATTGATTTCTCAAGCCAGTCACCGAGAGGCCGTTTTGCTCAGCAATTCTCTCTACGGCCCTTTGAAGCGTCTGATCATCGACCTGCAGACCCACTGCGGTAGCACGCTGCAGAAGAGCCTGCTCATTAATAAGCCGATCGAGCACTTGGGAGCGAAGAACATCCGAAGGCGGGAGAGGTTGTCGAGAGGTGCGTGCGGCGTCAGTGGCCTGCGCAACGCGTCGACGAAGGTCGGATTCGAGTATCACTTGAGAATTCACAACAGCCACTACGCGCTCAACCAAAGAACCTTTATGCGAATTTGGGGAGGGTTCAGAGTTGGCGACCGCTTGATTAAGAAAGAGGCCAAGTACAAGGAATTGAAGGAGGAACTGACCTCGACGACCGCATACAGGAGAGCACCACAAGTGCCAAGCATTAAATTGCGGTAGCAGACAATTACTGGAAGTTTTCAAAGCGGGATGGCAACGGCGTAAGTTGATTGATCATTCGGTAGTTGGGGATGCTTGACCGCAATGCGGCCAAAGGATCCGTTCCAACACGCCCAATTCCATTGAGTTCGATTTGGAGGTATAGCTGGCTCGTCTTCTTGGACGCGCTAGCTGCAAATTGCTGGAGTACCAAACGTGCAACCCAACAACCGCCATCATACTCGGCACCAATGAGCCCCTCCACCAACCCCTGATCCTGCCCGGGATTGAGAGTGCTGTTTCGCTGCAACGAATAGTTGAGTCGACCGACCCCAAACCAGTTCACGGAGATGGGTGCCTGAAAAGCTGCGTCAATCGTGTCAAATGTGTCCCTCTGGTAACGATAGGATATTGATATGGTTTGGCCCGGCTTCGGTTGGTAGCCCACAGCGGCAGTTGCGGCCTGCCACCGCCGGAACTTTGGGGTGTATTGGGCACTCATGGATCCCTTCAACTGTCGCGAGTAT
>JBJOGU010000133.1:0-6658 GCA_046048075.1 Pseudomonadota bacterium | reverse complement strand
CCTCATATGGGCTGGAATCTTGTTAGGACCAGCCGGCAACACCCGGTTCTGCAAGACCTCGATCGCGTCCACAACGGCCAT
The DNA here is from genome assembly GCA_046048075.1 of Pseudomonadota bacterium. Classification (GTDB taxonomy): domain Bacteria; phylum Pseudomonadota; class Gammaproteobacteria; order Burkholderiales; family Burkholderiaceae_A; genus Hahnella. The sequence continues at coordinate 6,577 of JBJOGU010000133.1, read as the reverse complement.
TGGTTTTACTTTGTTCACAGCTACCATGCGGCGCCGCTGAGCCAAGCCGATGTCTTGGCCGAGGCCCAGTATGGCAAGTGGTTCGCCTGTGCCGTGGCCCGGGACAACATCGTGGCCACACAGTTTCACCCGGAGAAGAGTGCGGCTGCTGGCCAGCAGCTGCTAGTAAACTTTCTAAAATGGAAGCCGTCCTAAACACTCACGCCATGAATGCCGTCAGCAGGGCGATTGAATTGCCCAAGGCTTTTAATTCGTAACCGATTTGAACCAATATCCGCCCAAAGCGCTCCTTCTATGTCTCTGTTGTTAATTCCCGCCATCGATCTCAAAGACGGCCAGTGTGTTCGACTCCAGCAGGGCGACATGCAAAAGGCCACGGTCTTCTCCGATCGGCCTGCCGACATGGCCGCCCACTGGAAGTCCAAAGGGGCCAAGCGCCTGCATGTGGTTGACCTCAATGGCGCGGTGGCCGGTCGCCCCAAGAACGAATCGGCCGTGAGAGCAATTATTCGTGCCGCGGGCGATGACCTGCCGGTTCAAATCGGTGGCGGCATTCGCGACCTCGAGACCATTGAAACCTACCTCGACGATGGCGCCTCTTTCGTGGTCATTGGCACTGCGGCGGTGAAGAACCCTGGGCTCCTTAAGGACGCCTGCGCTGCCTTCCCCGACCAAATCATCGTCTCTATCGATGCGAAAGACGGCAAGGTGGCCACCGATGGCTGGAGCAAACTCTCCGGTCACGAGGTCATCGACCTCGCCAAGAAGTTTGAAGACGATGGTGTCTCTGCCATTCTTTATACCGATATTGGCCGAGACGGCATGATGTCGGGCGTGAATGTCGAGGCCACCGTGCGATTGGCCCAGGCCGTGAGCATCCCCATCCTCGCCTCGGGCGGGGTTGCGAGCATCAAAGACATTCGCGACCTCATGGGGGTCGAGGCCGAAGGCGTGGCCGGTGCCATTCTGGGCCGAGCCCTCTATGAAGGCCAACTCGATCTCGCCCAGGCACAAGCGCTGATCGACGGCCAAGCCTAGCCCAACATGCTGGCCAAGCGAATCATCCCTTGTCTTGATGTCGACAAGGGTCGCGTGGTCAAGGGCACAAACTTTGTCTCACTACGAGATGCCGGCGATCCCGTGGAGGTTGCACGCCGCTACGACGAGCAGGGTGCCGACGAAATCACCTTTCTCGATATCACCGCCTCTTCGGACGACCGCGGTCTCATTCTCCCGGTCATCGAGGCCGTGGCCAACCAGGTCTTCATTCCGCTGACTGTGGGCGGGGGCGTTCGCGCCGTCGAGGATGTCTCTCGGCTTCTCAATGCAGGGGCCGATAAGATCAGTATCAACACCGCCGCCATTCATAACCCATCGCTCATTGCCGCCTGCAAAGACAAATTCGGGGCCCAGTGCATTGTGGTGGCCATTGATGCCAAGCGCCGCGGCAATGGGGAAGGCTGGGAGGTCTTCACCCATGGGGGTCGAAATCCAACGGGACTCGATGCCGTGGAGTGGGCCCAGCGTGTCGAGGCACTGGGGGCGGGGGAGATCCTGCTCACAAGCATGGACCGAGACGGCACCCGGCAAGGCTTCGATCTCGAACTCACGCGGGCCGTCTCCCGGGCCGTGAACATTCCGGTGATTGCCTCCGGTGGCGTGGGCTCGCTCGATCACCTGGTCGATGGCGTCACCCAGGGCGAGGCCGATGCGGTTTTGGCGGCCAGCATCTTTCACTTCGGAGATCACACGGTGGGCGAGGCCAAGGCCTTCATGGCCCAGAGAGGGGTCTGTGTCCGACTGGATTGATTCGGTGCACTTCAATGAGCAGGGCCTGGTCACAGCCATTGCGCAGGACCACGCCTCGGGGCGAATTCTCATGGTGGCCTTTATGAATCAGGAGGCCTTGCTCGAGACGGTTCAGACGGGCCGCGCCTGCTACTTCTCTCGCTCCCGCGGGCGCCTATGGCGCAAGGGCGAGGAGTCGGGCCATGTGCAGACAGTCCATTCGGTTCATCTCGATTGCGATGGCGATGCCGTGGTCTTAAAGGTCACCCAGGCCGGGGGTATTGCCTGCCACACCGGCCGAGAGTCGTGCTTTTTCTCGGTGCTCGAGAACGGCCAGTGGAAGGCGGTGGATCCTGTGTTAAAAGATCCAAACGACATCTATCGCTCCAAATAGCCATGGCCCCCAATCCCTCCAATGACCCTGCCGTTTATCCGGTTGAGTCGACTGAGTCTCCTGTGCTGACGCGACTCGCCCAGGTGATTTCCTCGCGCCGAGGCCAGAGCCCCGAGAGCAGCTATGTGGCCAAGCTGCTGGCCAAGGCACCCGATGCTGCTCTAAAGAAACTGGGCGAGGAGGCCACCGAGGTGGTCATGGCCGCGAAGGACGGCAAGCCCGATCGAATCGTCAGTGAGATGGCCGACCTCTGGTTCCATAGCCTGGTGGTGCTTGCCCAGCACGGACTTCACCCCAACGATGTTCTTTTGGAGTTGGCCCGGCGAGAGGGCGTCTCTGGCCTCGACGAGAAGGCCTCAAGAATAGAAAAGTAAATGGAGCGCTGCCGCATGCGTTATTCACTATGAGTTGTTTGTTCTGTCGAATCGTTGCGGGCGAGATTCCCGCGGCCAAGGTCTATGAAGACGATGAACTTCTGGCCTTCAAGGACATTCATCCGAAAGCCCCGCTGCACCTGCTCGTTATCCCAAAGGAACACATCGAATCCATGGCCGCGCTCGAGGAGCGGCACGTGCCACTCATGGGCCGAATGATGGTCCTGGCCCAACGCCTAGCGGCTGAGAATGGCTCGCCAGAAGGCTTTCGCACCATAGTGAATACCGGTCGGGTGGGCAGGCAGGAGGTGTATCATCTCCACATGCATCTGCTGGGAGGCCCCGAGCCGCTTGGCAGTTCGGCCTCGTTCTAGTTTCCGAGGCCTTTGCACCCTTTCCTTTCGGAGCGTCCACATGGGTACCTTTAGCATTTGGCACTGGCTGATTGTCTTGCTGATCATCCTTCTGGTCTTTGGCACCAAGAAGCTTCGCAACCTGGGCTCAGACCTCGGTGGCGCCGTGAAGGGCTTTAAAGATGGAATGAAAGAGGGCAGCGCAGGCACCGATGGCGCTGCACCCACCGCCACGGCCCAGGTCGAGTCACGCACCATCGACGTCGAGACCAAGGACAAGACCCACTCAGGACACTGACTGGCTCGCATTAAACGGCGAGCCCCCCAATCGTGCTGGATGTCGGATTCACAGAGTTGGTCTTGATTGCGGGGGTGGGCCTGATTGTTCTCGGGCCTGAGCGCCTCCCTGTTGTCACTCGCACCGTTGGTGCCCTTCTGGGCCGTGCCCAGCGCTATGTCTCCGATGTCAAGAACGACATCCAGCGGCAGATGGACCTCGAGGAACTCAAGAAGGCCAAGCAATCCGTTGAAGAGATGGGCGCATCCCTTCAATCCTCGATGCAAGGCGTTGAAAAGGAAGTGAGCAGTGTGGCCGAGTCGGTCTCAAGCACCGTGGGCGAATGGAGTGACGACGAACTCTCCTCGGCCTTCGATCGCCGCTCCGGTTACTTCATGAACGCCCCTGAGAGAAGTTGGACAGACGAGCAGGCTGACCAACGCATTCGAGACAGGCTGCGTGCAAGGCTTCGCAAGCGCTATCACGTGAAGCGGGCCCGCTATGACTGATCCGCAAGACTCTACTAAGCCGCAGGAGGGCGAAGGCGCTTCGACCGAGACGCCCAAGTCCGAAGAGGGCTTTATGAGCCATCTCCTTGAGCTTAGGGACCGACTCATTCGTGCGGCACTGGCGGTTTTGGTTGTCTTTGTTGGCCTGGTCTATTGGGCGCCGCAGATCTACAGCATTTTCGCCAATCCCTTGCTGGCAGCGCTTCCCGCGGGTGGCAGCATGATTGCCACCGACGTGACCGCCCCATTTTTTGTGCCAATGAAGGTCACCATGCTCGTGGCGTTTGTGGTTGCACTGCCTTATGTGCTCTATCAGGCCTGGGCCTTCATCGCCCCGGGTCTCTACACCCACGAGAAGCGACTGGCCATGCCGATCATCATCACTAGCTTTTTGCTCTTCCTTGTGGGCATGGCCTTTGCCTACTTCTTTGTGTTTCCGGCGGTCTTCGGTTTTGTGGCGGCCTACACGCCCGATGGCGTCCAGATGGCGACCGACATTGACAAGTACCTGAGCTTTGCACTGAGCCTCTTTCTGGTCTTCGGACTCTCGTTTGAGACGCCCGTGGTGCAGATGGTGCTCATTCGCATGGGTGTCGTCAGCCTGCAGAAGATGATTGATTTCCGGCCCTACTTCATCGTGGCCGCCTTCGTGGTGGCCGCGATTGTGACCCCCCCCGATGTGATCTCCCAACTCATGCTGGCCATCCCACTCTGCCTGCTCTACCAATTAGGCATCTGGTTATCGGGCTGGATTACACCCAAGTCTTCGGAAGCAAGCGGTTCCTCGGAGTAATTTTTATTCGAGGCTGCCGGCGAATTCAGCGGCCGAGAATGGCGTTCAAGTGGTGTTTGATCTCTTGCTGATTTATTTCACTGCCGTCCCGGTGGCCGCGGTGCGGGCCGTTCGGTGACCGTCACCTTTAACTCGGCACTTTTTCCATCGCGAATCACCGTGAAGGTGGCCCGTTGGCCCGGCGAGAGCGCCGCCACATTCGAGAGCAACTCCGATGAGTTGCGCACCTTTGCCGTGTTGACTGCCACGACGACATCGCCCACCCGCATGCCGGCCTTCTCGGCAGGGCCGCCCCGCTGAATGCCCGCAATGATGCTGCCCTCGGGCGCAGGCAGTTTGAAGGTCTCCGCAATGTCGGTATTGACGTCTTGCGGTTCGACCCCAATGAAGCCGCGGCTCACCCGGCCGTCACGCACCAGGCTCTCCATCACCTGCTTGGCCATGTCCGCAGAGATGGCAAACCCAATGCCCATGCTGCCGCCCGAGCGGGAATAGATGGCGGTATTGATGCCAACCAGGTTGCCGTTGGCGTCCACCAAGGCACCGCCCGAGTTGCCGGGGTTGATCGCCGCATCGGTCTGAATGAAATTCTCGAAGGTGCTCAGGTTGAGTTGCTTGCGGCCCACTGCACTCACGATCCCCTGCGTGACCGTGAGCCCCACGCCAAAGGGGTTGCCAATGGCGAGCACCGTGTCTCCCACTCGAATCTCGCTGGGCTTTCCAAATCGAATCACCGGAAGGTCTTCCAGACGAATGCGCAACACTGCCAAATCGGTCTCGGGGTCGGTGCCCACCAGCCGTGCCGATGCCCGCCGGCCATCGGCGAGAGCCACCTCAATCTGCTCGGCGCCTTCAATGACATGGTGATTGGTTAGCACATAGCCCTGTGGGCTCACAATCACCCCCGAACCGAGGCCAGCCGACTCTCGACCACCGTCACCTCGGGGGGCCGGGAACTGGTCGCCGAAAAATCGTCGCAGGGTGGGGTCGTTCAGGAATGGATGCTGGGCCGACTGTCGTGAGCGTTGTGTAGTGAATACGTAGACCACCGCAGGCATGGCACGGGCGGCCGCTTCTCGAAGGCTGCTCGCAGGCGGCGGGGCCTGGCTCTGCAGCAGACTGGCCTCCTGGGTCTGGCCATCTGGCAGCGCAATGCGGTGATCACCCTGCATTGCACCCGAAAACGACCCCATGTCCTCGAGCCATTGGGGTTTGAGGGTGCTGATGACAAAAATGCCTGCGAGGACCAGGGTGGTCGCCTGGGCGAATAAGAGCCAGAGCCGATTGAGCATGGGGGGATTATGGCTGGAAGTCCGACCCCTAGCTGGGCTAAAATAAGGGGTTTCCCGGAAAATTACTTTTTTGTTTCGGGCCCCACCGGTGTGGGCCCGTGTTGAAGGAGCCGTCTAAATGTCAGAGAAGACCGCCGCCAAGCCGCTCCTGGGCCTGGCCTCCGAAATCACCTCGGGCAATTCGTTTGACATGCCCAAGGGCGCCGAACCCTCTCGCCGCAACTGGATGATTGCTTGCGGCGCAGCCGGTGGTGTGGCCGCAGCGGCAACCGCCGTCCCCTTTCTGGGCTCCATGACCCCCTCCGAGAAGGCCCGCTCTGCTGGTGCTCCAGTCGAGGTCACTATTGATGACATCGCGCCCGGCGGCGTCAAGATTGTTGAGTGGCGTGGCAAGCCTGTCTGGATTGTCCGCCGCACCCCCGAGATGCTCGCGAGCCTCAAAGGCACCGAGTCTCAGTTGGCAGACCCCAATTCCGATCGCAAGGACTACCCCGTTCCCGATTACGCCAAGAACGAGCACCGCTCGATCAAACCCGAGTACCTCGTGGCCGTGGGCATCTGCACCCACCTGGGTTGCTCGCCGGTGGCCAAATTCGAGGGTGGCGCCGCCTCGGGCATCTCCGCCGACTGGAAGACGGGCTTCTTCTGCCCCTGCCATGGTTCCACCTTCGACATCTCTGGCCGGGTCTTTGCCAACAAGCCTGCCCCGGACAATCTTGAAGTGCCCCTCCATATGTACCTCTCCGATTCTCGGCTAATCATCGGGAAGGACGAGAAGGGCGATGCCTAAGCGCAGT
>JBJOGU010000132.1:0-6231 GCA_046048075.1 Pseudomonadota bacterium | reverse complement strand
GCAGCGGGCTTTGCCACTACCTTTTTCGCCTCGGGTTTTGCAGCTTTCGACTTCTTTGCTTTCTTTTTTGCAGCCATTTCATTCTCCTTCAGGCCGACAGAGTCGGCGGTTTACATGGGAGATTCGAGCCAACATGGCTCGAACCATTCATTTGCGCAAGCGGTTGGAACAGTCATTAAAAATGCCAACGCCAATGAATCCTGTGGTGGCCCCATGGAGTGAAATGTCTACTCCCAACTGAGGGCGCCTCCCGTCTGATACTCAATCACACGGGTTTCAAAAAAGTTTCTTTCCTTCTTGAGATCGACCATTTCCGCCATCCAGGGGAATGGGTTCTCTTCATTGCCAAAAATCGGGTCGAGGCCGATTTGCTGGCACCGCCGATTGGCGATGTAGCGCAGATAGCTCTTGAACATCGATGCATTGAGCCCCAGGACCCCACGAGGCATGGTGTCCTCGGCATAGCGATACTCGAGCTCCACCCCTTTGACGAACAACTCCCTGAGTTCGGCCCGGAATTCGGGGGTCCAGAGGTGGGGGTTCTCTAGCTTGATGGTATTGATGAGATCGATGCCGAAATTGCAGTGCATAGACTCATCTCGAAGGATGTATTGGTATTGTTCGGCCGCCCCGGTCATCTTGTTCTGACGTCCCAACGCCAGAATTTGAACAAAACCGACGTAGAAAAAGAGGCCTTCCATGATGCAGGCAAAGACAATCAGAGACTTAAGAAGCTGCTGATCCGCCTCGGGGGTGCCCGTCTTGAAACCGGGGTCGGTCAGGGTATCGATGAAGGGGATAAGAAACTCGTCCTTGTCCCGAATGGAGTCCACCTCGTGGTAGGCATTGAAAATCTCCCCTTCGTCCAACCCAAGAGACTCCACAATGTACTGGTAAGCGTGGGTATGAATCGCCTCTTCGAAGGCTTGGCGAAGCAGGAACTGGCGGCACTCCGGTGCCGTGATGTGACGGTAGGTACCCAAGACAATGTTGTTGGCCGCAAGGCTGTCTGCAGTCACAAAAAATCCCAGGTTGCGCTTGACCAATCGGCGCTCATCATCGGTGAGGCCATTGGGGTCTTTCCAGAGGGCGATATCCCGGGACATATTGATTTCCTGGGGCATCCAATGATTGGCGCAGCCGGCAAGGTACTTTTCCCAGGCCCACTTGTATTTGAATGGCACCAGCTGATTGACGTCGGTCCCGCCATTGATAACGCGCTTGTCCTCCACTCGGACCCTGCGTTCGGCCGCGTCTTCAGGCAATTGGCTGGCTAGAATGCCCGGCGACGAACGATGCGTCCCCGCTGCGTTGGGGGACTGATGCTGCATCGACAACGAGGCTGTCGATGGTGGCGGTGCCTTAGGCGAAATATTGGTGGACGAGGTGTCTTCCCAGTTCAGCATATCGATCTCACTTTCTTGATTAGGTCAGTGAGATTCGGTCAATGAACACAGACCGAATCATGATGGAAGAGAGAAAAGCTTGCAATCGTTTTCTCTCTTCCGATGAAAAAAATTCGTTCGAAAGCAACAAATCGAACGACGAATTACTGGCACGCCTCGCAGTCGGGATTGTCGATCGAGCAAAACTTCATATCCGATGCAGGAACCGCATTGCTTGCGATGATTGGATCGGTCGTGCTCGACCAGGCCGCTACGGCTCCCGACGCGGAGGCGCCCCCGGCGACACCACCGGACACGGGAACCGCGTTGAGTTGGCCAGTGTTGAGGGTGGATTTCTCTGCGTGGGTCGCGCCAATGGTGCGCAGATAGTAGGTGGTCTTGAGTCCACGCAACCATGCCAGCTTGTAAGTCTCATCGAGCCGCTTGCCTGAGGCGCCCGCCATATAGATGTTGAGCGACTGGGCCTGGTCAATCCATTTCTGGCGCCGCGCCGCACACTCCACCATCCAGAAGGTGTCGACTTCAAAGGCGGTCGCATAGAGATCCCTGAGCTCGACGGGTACTCGGTCGATCTTCGAGAGGCTCCCATCGAAATACTTCAGGTCCGCAACCATGACCTCATCCCAGAGTCCGATCTCCTTGAGGTCACGCACCATGGTCTCGTTGACCACCGTGAACTCGCCCGAAAGGTTGGATTTGACGTAGAGATTTTGATAGGTGGGTTCGATCGAAGCCGAGATACCGACAATATTCGAGATGGTGGCCGTGGGCGCAATGGCAACGCAATTCGAGTTGCGCATCCCGAACTCGCGAATCCGCTGTCGGAGGGCATCCCAATCAAGGCGGGCGGTGCGATCAATCTCGACATACCCGCCCCGCTCCTGGGCCAATAAATCAAGGGTGTCGAGCGGCAGAATTCCCCGATCCCACAGCGAACCCTTGAAACTTGAGTAGGCGCCCCGCTCTTTTGCCAGTTCGGTCGAGGCCCAATACGCCTCGTAACAGACGGCTTCCATCGAGGCATCGGCGAACTCGACAGCCCGATCCGAGGCGTAGGGAATACGCATTGCATGCAGGGCCTCCTGAAAACCCATGATTCCAAGGCCCACTGGGCGGTGGCGAATGTTGGCGTTTCGAGCCTTGGCCACTGCGTAATAATTAATGTCGATCACATTGTCGAGCATGCGCATCGCCACTGAGATGGTCTTCTTGAGCTTGTCGTGGTCGAGAACCAACTCACCTGCTGCCGACTTGAGGTGGTGGACGAGGTTCACCGATCCCAAATTGCAGACCGCTATCTCGGAATCATTGGTGTTGAGGGTGATCTCCGTGCACAAATTGGAGCTGTGGACCACTCCGACGTGCTGCTGGGGGCTGCGGACATTGCAGGGGTCTTTGAAGGTAATCCAGGGATGGCCCGTCTCGAAAAGCATCGTCAGCATCTTGCGCCAGAGGCTGTTTGCCGCAATTTTCTTAAACAGCCGCAGCTCACCACGCTGGGCTTTGTCCTCGTAGGCCAGATAAGCCTCTTCGAATGCCCGGCCAAATTTGTCATGCAGATCGGGCACATCGGATGGCGAGAACAGGGTCCATTCTCCGTTTTCCATGACCCGCTTCATAAACAGGTCGGGAATCCAGTTGGCTGTGTTCATGTCGTGGGTTCTGCGACGGTCATCGCCGGTGTTCTTGCGCAGCTCCAAGAATTCCTCGATGTCGAGATGCCAAGTCTCAAGATAGGTGCAGACTGCCCCCTTGCGCTTGCCCCCCTGATTGACCGCCACGGCCGTGTCGTTGACGACTTTCAGGAACGGGACCACCCCCTGGCTCTTGCCGTTGGTGCCCTTGATATGACTCCCCAAGGCACGCACCGGTGTCCAGTCGTTGCCGAGTCCTCCGGCATATTTGGCCAAGAGGGCGTTCTCTTTGATGGCCTCATAAATGCCATCGAGGTGATCGGGCACGGTGGTGAGGTAGCACGAGGAAAGCTGAGAGTGGGTGGTGCCACTATTGAAGAGTGTTGGGGTCGAACTCATGAAGTCGAAGCTCGACAGGAGGTTATAGAACTCAATGGCCCGGGCCTCACGATCCAGTTCGCCGATGGCCAACCCCATTGCCACTCGCATAAAAAAAGCCTGGGGCAACTCAATGCGCCGACCCTCGTTGGTAAAAAGGTCGTCGCGGTCGATGAGGAAGTAACGATCGTAGAGGGTCTGCAGACCAAGGTAATCGAACTGGAGGTCTCTCTCTGGCTTTAGCGCAGCCGCCAACTGAGTCAGATCAAAGCGGGCGAGATCCTCGTTCAGAAGGCCAATCTCGATGCCCTTCTTAATGAATCGAGGGAAGTACTCCCTCGTGCGCGTATCCACCTCAGCCGGCGCAACCTCGGACTCGAGCACCTCCTTGCGAATGGTGTGCAGAAGCAGTCGGGCACTGACTTTGGCATAAGCGGGGTCCTTTTCAATAAGAGCGCGGGCGGCAAGAATGGCTGACTTCTCGACCTCCTCGATGGGAACACCGTCGTAGAGATTCTTTAGGGTGTCTTGAAAGACATCTTCCACCCGCGCGTGCGGCTCCAATCCATGGCAGGCCGCTTCGAGCATCTGGCGCAGCCAGCCCAAGTCGAGGAGTTGCGGGCGCCCATCGACGGTCATGTGCAGGGCCTGCGCAGGCGCTTGCACCTGGGTGTTTGCAGCAGCGGCCCGCTCCTGGGCGCGACGCTCGCGGTACAAGACATAAGCCCGAGCGACTTCATGTTCGCCGGAGCGCATCAGGGCGAGCTCAACCTGGTCTTGAATGTCCTCTATATGGATGGTTCCACCCGCGGGGAGGCGGCGAACCAAGGCTTGGGCCACCTGCTGGGTGAGCGTCTCTGTCAGCTCACGAACACGCGCGCTTGCGGCGCCCTGCCCACCTTGAACCGCCAAGAATGCCTTGGTCATTGCAACGTTAATCTTCGGGGCCTCGAAAAGGACCACGGCACCGTTGCGACGGATGACCTTGATGTCGGCAATGGTGGCGACAGTCGACATTGCGCTGGGAGGGTCGGCGGCCACTATGGACGGGCTTGGATCCATGGCCCGTTGAAGTCCAGAGGTCTGTTCGATTCCCCGCTGCATATCCTTCCCTCCAATCGATTTATTGTGATGGTCATGTTTGGTTGGGAGAGGCTGGCCGTGACGCGACAATCGGCCGCTAGACTAGCTGTAGTAGCAAACCACCCTCTGACCTACTAATTCTAGTAGTCTAGGACAGTTGGAGGCAAGGCCCGCGAACAGGGAAATCCCTGGTTTCGGGGACAAACCCCGTGCAACCCGCCAAGCCACAAGAAACTTTTTTTTTTGCTCAGGGCTGTTGCGGTCTTCCACCTCAAATGCATCCATAACGCCCACTGCAAGGGCGTTCTTTCTAAGGTCAAAAATGGTGCTCGAGGCCTATACCCTTTGATCGAATGCGTGAAATAAAACCGGCCCAGTCAAAATATGGTCCAGGGTCCGTCTTGCGTCCCGGCGCGATGTCGGAATGGCCAGCGACCCAACGCAGGCTCGGCAGCGCCGCGCAGAGGGCCTGCGCAAGATCCGCGAGCCTGTCGATCTGCGAGGACTCATAGGGCTCCGAATCGCATCCCTCGAGTTCGACACCAATCGAAAAATCATTGCAGTTGTCTCGGCCGCGAAAGCTCGACCGCCCGGCATGCCATGCACGAGATTGAATGGATACGTACTGCGTCAGACGCCCGCCGCGATCAATGACAAAATGGGCTGAGACCTCCATGCCACTCACGGCCCTGAGTTCTGGATGCGCCGAGTCCAGGGGTCGGCCCAGAAAGAGATCGTCCACATGGTGGCCGCCGTAAGCGCCCTCCGGCAGACTAATGCCGTGAACCACGAGCAGTTCGGGCAGGCAGCCATCGGGCCGTTCATTGAAGAACGGTGACTCCAGCCGCCGATCGCCCTGCTTTGGCAGAATCCAGCCGCCATCATCAAAGGCCACTGATACATCATTCAAAACAGGATCTGAGATTTCTGCTGATCGGGGCAATGCCACGGCGCTCTCGTCCCCCATCAACGGTCAATGGGCAGGTGTTCGGCCTTGCAATACGCGCGGCCGGCCTTCCAAACGGCATCTGCCCTGGGAAGGTTCAATCCGCAGGCTTCACATGCAACCAGCGGCGAGGCGGATTTGGATCCACCCCCGGGCTGACCACCGCCAGGCCCTCCCCCTGACCCATTGCGCCCATTCGACCGAGTCTCAGAGTCTCTCTGGCTGGCGTTCGATTTCCAGATCGTCCAACGAAGAACAAGAAGTGCCAGTCCGACGAGAACAAGAATAAGCAGAATGCGACCGAGCACGGCTTACCGTCCCAGCACAATCTCAAGGACAAATCGCGAGCCCACATAGGCCAATAGCAGCAGCCCAAATCCGACCAGGGCAAACCGCGCGGCCAGGCGGCCTCGCCACCCCCAACGCATTCGTCCTAGAAGAAAAACAAGCACCATCGCCCAGGTGAGAAGGGTAAAGACGGTCTTGTGGTCAAGGCGAAGGGCCGGATGTCCAGCCTCCAAGTTCACCCAGGCCCCAGTGGCTAGAGTGAAGGTCAGAAGAATCAATCCGGCCAGAACAATTCGAACCAAGGTGCGGTCCATCTCGAGAAGCGAGGGAAGTTGCGTCCACCAGCCCTCATTCAACTCGGCCCGGTGCAGGGCCCTCTCTTGGGTGATCATCAACCAGGCCTGACCCGAAGCGATTGCAAAACAGCTATAGGCAAGCATCGCCAAGAGAATATGCCCACGAAAAACTGCGGAGGGATGCTCAAGAAGAACGCCCC
>JBJOGU010000131.1:0-12459 GCA_046048075.1 Pseudomonadota bacterium | reverse complement strand
TCAAGCCCGGTGACACCTTGCTCCCCTACGCACTCGCAGTTCTTCTCTCGAGCTTCCTGCTCTTTCTTGTTCAACCCATCATTGCCAAGCAAATCGTGCCCTGGTTCGGCGGCTCGGCCTCCGTCTGGTCGGCCTGTCTGAGTTTCTTCCAACTCGTTTTGTTGGCCGGCTACGCATATTCCGACGTGGTGCAGAAGATTGCAGCCCGCAGGCAGTCGATTCTCCATGCCGCGCTCTTGATCATCAGTCTGGTGAGCCTTCCCATTCTGGCAAGTGCCGACTGGAAGCCCTCGGGCGATGAAGTGCCCCTGTTGCGAATACTCGGCCTACTCGCCCTAACCGTGGGTCTTCCGTACTTTATGCTCTCCACCACCGGGCCCTTGATCCAGTCATGGTTCGCACGAGAGCAACTCAGCCCCGAACGCGCCCAGCGTGCCTACCGCCTCTTTGCACTCTCGAACTTTGGCTCCCTGCTTGGCTTGGTTGCATACCCCTTCGCAATCGAGCCCTTCATTGGAATTGAAGAACAAGCCTGGATTTGGAGCAGCCTCTACATGGCCTTCGTGGCCGTCGTGGTCTGGGTCGGCCTGCGGGCAGTCCGCCGGGCATCGGGTGCCGCGAGGTCCGAACCCATCGGTGCGCCACCCACGCGCACCGTGCATGAGAGGGACTCGGGCCAGGGCACTCAAGAGACCGATGGGGACCTCGAGAAGGTCAAGGGCATCCAGCCCGGCGCCGCGATCCATCCACCGGGTTGGGCCGACTATGCCCTCTGGTTCAGCCTTGCAGGAACGGCCACCCTACTGCTGCTCGCGATCTCGAGTCACATCACCCAGAACATCGCCTCGATCCCATTTCTATGGGTCATGCCGCTATCGCTCTATCTATTGACCTTCGTTCTCGCATTCGAGGGTCGCGGTGGACGGGGTTGGTACGACCGATCCACCTACCTGCTCCCGAGCATGCTCATTGCGGCATTCATGGGTTGGGGACTGGTGGCCGAGGATGGACTGATGGGAGTGACCGAGGCCGTGCCCCTGTACCTGCTGGGCCTCTTCTTGGTGAGTTTCTTCTGCCACGGTGAACTCGCGGGGGCCAAGCCAGCCGCGCGTTACCTCACCCGTTTCTATTTCGTGCTCGCACTTGGGGGCGCAGCAGGCGGTCTCACGGTATCGCTTCTTGCACCCTCGGTCGCGCCTTTTTACTGGGAGCTGCCCTTTGGCCTGATGTTGGTGGGCGTATTGGGAGCTTGGGTCATCATGCGAGAGCCGCGACCGAGCCTTTTGGCGCCCATTCGCTCGCTCTTCCTTGCCAGTGCAGGTGCCAGCATTGGCATCGTGGCCTTTTACGCGTACGAGCAATACCAGACCGCTTTTTACAACAATATCGTTGCGAGCCGTAATTTCTACGGCACCCTTCGTGTCAATGAATCGCACTATCGCGGGCTCGATGCGCCGGTGAAGCGTTTGGTGCATGGCGTGATCTTGCATGGCCTGCAGAGCACCGACCCCAAACTGCAGGGCAAGCCAACCACCTATTACAGCAACGCATCGGGCACTGGACTCGCAATTCAGTACCTTCAGCGAACAAAGCCCAACGAGGCCATTCGAGTGGGTGTGGTCGGACTCGGTGTGGGCACATTGGCGGTCTACGGAAGATCAGGTGATCATTACCGTTTCTACGAGATCAATGACGATGTCATCCGCTTTGCGCAGGAGGAGTTCACCTACCTGGGGCAATCGGCCGCTGAGATCAGTTTCGCCCTGGGCGATGCAAGGCTGCAACTCGAGCGAGAGGCTCCTCAACAGTTCGATTTGCTCGTGATTGATGCCTTCTCGAGCGACTCCATACCGGTGCACCTCATCACGGCCGAGGCCTTCGAGGTGTACAGAAAGCACCTCAAGCCCGATGGTGCGGTGGCCTTCCATGTCACCAACCGCTTCCTGCGCTTATCGCCCGTGGTTCAGCAGATTGCCCACAACGCGGGCTACATGACCAAGCTCCTCTCCCACGATCCCGACGACGAAGGAACCAATGCACTGCTGGCCTCTTCAGATTACGTGGTGGTGACCCGAAACAAGGCCATGCTGGAAGACAAGGCCATTCGTGCGGCCGAGACCGAGATTCCGAATATCCCCGGGTTGCGTCTCTGGACCGACGACTTCAACAACCTACTTCAGGTACTGAAGTAGACCTGGCAAATGAGGCCCTCGAATTCTGAGACCCGGCCCACTGTCCTCTACGCGCCGCTGCTCTCGGAAGCGCCACTGCTCTCGGAAGCGCCACTGCTCTAGGAAGCGCCACTGCTCTATGCCTTGGGCAGCGCAGGTGCCTTGGTGGCAAAGGCCTCGTCTTGGGGCGTCACCTGCACCTCTCCCTTGGCAGCGATCTCTCTAACTGCCTTCACCAGGAGTCGAATCCCCAGGGGACTCAGCGCACGGCGCCAGAGACTGCCGGCATCCTCGCCGGGCAGAACAAAGCACCAGTCCTGGGCAACCACGCCGCCCGCGTCCCAGACATCATTGAGTTGGTAGACGGTGCCGCCCGCAATGGCATCGCCCTCTTTCACAGTCCACTCCACCGCCGCTCGGCCACGGTGCCGCGGCAGCAGGCTGGGGTGGTAACCAATACCTCCGAGCCGGGCCTTGGCCAGCGCCTCGGGAGTGATCAATGCATGGCTGTAAGCAGTAACAACGAGGTCCACCGGCGAGGGAATCTCACTGCCCGCAACCGCCTTAGGATTGGCCTGAACGACCACAGATAGGCTGTTGTCTTTGGCCAAAAGCGCGAGTCGATCTTCGGGATCGGCCACCACCACAACAGCAATGTCGATGGACTGGCTCTCAAGGAGCTGCGTGAGGACCTCGGCGCCAAAATGTTTGGAGCCCACAAGCGCGATTTTCATTGTTCCTGCCTCCTTGACTGCGTTATGTTGCGGTGCATCATAAAAACCTCTAGAATCCCTGCAGTTTATCAATCCAGGGAGAAGGGTCGTCACATGGACATCAAGGGTAGCGTTGCCCTCATAACAGGGGCCGGAAACGGCATCGGCCAAGCTGTGGCCAAACATTTATCTGCCAAGGGCGCCAAGCTCGCCCTGGTCGACCGCGTAGAGGCCGAGGCCCAGCGCGTGGCCGAGGAAATCAAGGCGTCCGGAGGCCAAGCCATTGCCATTGGTGCCGATGTCACCAGCGAGGACGACACCGCACGCTTCATTGCCGAGACACTCAAAGCCTACAACCAACTCAACATGGCGATTGCCTGTGCTGGGGTCATTCGCGATGGTCTGATGCTGAGTCCCGACAAGGCCACCGGCAAGATTGGAAAGAAACTAGGCCTCGACAAGTGGCAGCAGGTTATCGATGTCAACCTCACAGGAACCTTCCTCACCCTTCGCGATGCCGCAGAGGCCATGGCCAACGGTGGGTGGAAGGGACTTCTGGTCACCATTTCATCGGTGAACAAGGTGGGCCAGGTCGGCCAACTCAACTACTCCTCAACAAAAGTGGCCTGTGCCTTGATGCCCAAGATCATGGTGGGCGAATTCCACATGCGAGGAATCAAGAATATTCGGGCCGTTGGAATTGCCCCGGGATACACCGCAACACCAATGCTCACGGGCATGAACCAAGACGCATTGGCGGCCATTCTCAAGGACGTTCATCTTGGGCGCCTGGTCGAGCCGACCGAGATTGCATCGCTCATCGAACACTGCGCGACCAATGAAGCGATCAACGCCACGACGCTCGAGATCACAGGCGGTCTCTGCTACCCCGGTGCGATTGCGAAGTAGTTAGGCGGCCTTGCCTCGGTCCGGCACGGACCGAGGCCCTTGATTGACCAGGTAGACCCCTAACAGAATCGCAACTCCACCCACTGCGTGAAACTCCTGCGGTTGTTCACCCAAGAGTGCCCAGCCGGCCAGAGCCGCATAAAGAGGACCGAGATACAGCACCACTGACGTTCGAGCGGCCCCAATCTGCTGCTGCATGTAGATGTAACAGAAATAGGCGCCCACACCGGGAAAAATTCCCACCAACAACACATACCAAAGCCCCGTGGCCGTGAGATTCCAGTTCTCCAGGAGCGCCGCCTCCATCAGAGTGAAGGGCACGAGCACGACGATGCCCCCTGCGGTGATGAGCGTGAGCCGGGCCAGATTAGAGAACCGAGACTCGATTGCCTTCAAGCGCAGAGAGTAGATGGTCCAGGAGACCACACAGACCAGTATCCATAGGTCGCCGGGCGTGAACTCCTGCTCACCCAGGGCAGTGAGATCACCCTTGAGCACGACCCAGAGCATGCCGATGAGCGCCATGGCCACGCCCACGGACTGGACCCAGCCAAAGGGCTCCTTCAGAAGTCGAGCGGAAATCAGACTAATCAGAACCGGCGAAATCGCATAGAGCAAGGCAATATTCACGGAACTTGTGGTCTGCCCTCCGATGTAAACAAAAGCCCCGCAGATCCACATGCCCAGCCCACCCAAGAGCAGAAATTCGCGCTTCTCGTCGCCTCGCAGTGGAAGTCCCCTTCGAATCTCCGCCCAGCAAAAAGGCAGGAGGATTGAAAAGGCCACACTCCAGCGAAGCAAGGCGAGCATATGGGCCTCGATATGGCCCACATAGAGACGTGCAATCAGGTAGTTCACTGTCCAGAAACCTGGCACCACAAAAATAAGGGCCAGGGCGATTCGCAATCGCCAGGCATCGGTCATCGTCGGAACCATCGATTCGCTTGCATCCTCTTCATGAGACTGGGTGAGTTCGGTGCCCTTGGTGGCTTCTTACTTGGGCAGGCTCACTTTGGACATTCGCTCTTGAATGACAAGGGCCTTCTCTTGTATCCACTCTGACTCACGATTCCGATCATACCGACGCGGCGCGGGAAGAATCGAGGCCAACCAGGCCGCCTGTGCATCGTCGAGTTCGGCGGCCGAGACCCCGTAGTAGTGCCTGGCGGCCGCCTCGACTCCAAAGACACCAATCCCCCACTCGGCCACATTCAGGTAGATCTCGAGAATGCGGCGTTTATCGACTAGCAATTCCAGCATCGAGGCCAAAACAAACTCCTGCGCCTTGCGAATGTAACTTCGCTCCGAGGAGAGATAGAGGTTCTTGGCCAGCTGCATGGTGATGGTCGAACCTCCTCGTTTGACGGTTCCCTTGCGAAGATTCTCCCGAGCAGCCTTCTCAATGGACTCCCAGTCCACACCATCGTGATACGCAAAGGTGGAATCCTCTGCAGCAATCACGGCCCGCTTGGCAGAGACCGAGATGCGCGAATAGGAGACCCATTGGTGGCGAAGCCTGGCCTCGGTCTTCTTGCCCTTGGAGAGTCGCTCGCGCTCGGCATCCATGAATGCCGTGGTTTCTGGGTTGTAGAAGTTGAGCGTGGCAATCGAGAATGCGTAGTAGCCCTGTAGAAGTGCCAAGGCAATAGACCCGATGATGATTGGCCAGCGCAATAGCCTCCAGACACCGCCCCATACGCGACCCGAGAGCGCCCTGCGACTCATGCCACCTCGCCTCGCAACTGCCGAACGATCTGTTGCGCCAACCCCACCGAGATACCATCGACCGTGGCGAGCTCTTGGGCCGATGCCGCACGTAGGCCCTGCAGGCCACCGAAGCGTGCAAGCAGCCGCTGGCGTCGCTTGGGCCCAATGCCCTCAATCTCATCGAGTATGGACCCCTGTCGGGCCTTGGCGCGCTTGGCCCGCATGCCGGTGATTGCAAAGCGATGGGCCTCGTCGCGAATCTGTGCGACCAAAAGCAGCGCCCCGTGGTCGCGGCCAAGGCTCAAGACTCGGCCATCGACGAAGAGCAGCCTCTCAAGCCCCACCTTGCGCCCCTCCCCCTTCACCACGCCCACAAGAATACTGGTGTCATGCCCCGACTCCTGAAAGACCTCTGCGGCCACTCCCAGCTGTCCCTGCCCCCCATCGATCAAGACCAAGTCGGGCAAGGCGGCATCCGGCGCATAGCGACGCTCCAAGGCCTGGCGCATGGCTGCGTAGTCGTCTCCCGGCGTGATACCAGTGATGTTAAAGCGCCGATACTCTGCCGGTTGCATGGCGTGGTGGTGGTAGACCACGCAAGAGGCCTGCGTGGCCTCGCCCGAGGTGTGGCTGATGTCGAAGCACTCGATTCGCAGAGCATCGAGTCCCTGGGCGGACTCAATGCCCAGGGCGTCCGAGAGCAGCCGTGTGCGCTCCTCTGCGCTGCCCTGCTCCTGGGCCCGACGCACCAGGGCCAGACGGGCATTGTCTTCGGCCATTCGCAGCCACTCGCGTCGCTTGCCCATGGGCGCGTGAAGCACTCGCACCGGATTGTCGACTCTCAACGGCTCCAACCACTCGGCCAGGGCATCCACCACCGACTCTCGATTCACCACAAGGGTCGAGACAGGAATGTCCTGCCCGTAATGCTGTCCCACGAATGACAAGAGAGCCTCATCGAGCACCTGCGAATCGGCCTGGACCAGAGATGACGGTGGCATTAAGGGAAAGTAAGCCCGATCGCCAAGATGCCGCCCCCCACGAACCATGGCCATGTTCACCACCAATCGATGGCCATCGCTTGCCACTGCCAGCACATCGCAGTCCTGTGAGTCATCGGTCTCCATGACATGCTGCTGAAGGACTCGCGACAGGGCGCCGATCTGATCGCGATAGACCGCGGCCTGCTCAAAATCAAGCCGATCGGATGCGGCCTGCATTTCCTGCTGCAGTTCTTCCATGAGGGCATCATGGCCACCTCGCAAAAAGCCCAGCGCACGGTTGGTGTCGCGTCGGTAATCGTCCTCCGAGATGGCCCCCACGCAGGGCGCTGAACATCGATGAATCTGATGCAGCAGACATGCCCGCGAGCGATTGTTCATCACCGCATCGGTGCAGCTTCTTAGCTGGAATACCTTCTGGAGAATCTGCAGACTCTCTTTCACCGCCCAACTACTTGGAAAGGGCCCGAAGTAATCGGCCTGTCCATCCACTGCACCGCGATAGAAGCCAATCCTCGGGAAGCGATGCCGGCTGATGCGTACAAAGGGGTAGGACTTGTCATCGCGAAAGAGAATGTTGTACTTGGGCGATTGGGTCTTGATCAGATTGTTCTCGAGCAGCAGCGCTTCGGCCTCGGAACGCACCACGGTGATTTCGGCCCGCCCAATCTGCGAGACCATCCGTGCAATTCGAGGCGAATGATCTGACTTTCGAAAATAAGAACTCACCCGATTCTTCAGGTGCCGGGCCTTGCCCACATAGAGCAAATCGCCTTCACTCGAGAAAAAGCGATAAACGCCGGGTTGACCAGGGAGGCTCGAGATAAACGCCCCCAGGGTCTCCTCGCTGATTATTGATCCGGTCTCAGGCATTCCAATGCTCGGTCCATGGCCTGAGAAAACATCTCGGGCGTGAGTCGGCCTGTATTGATGTTGTAGCGGCTCGGGTGATAGCTATCGACCAGAAAGAGTTCCGGTAGCCGATGAACAAACCCATGAGAGAAGCCGAATTCACCTGCCCGCAGGCCCCACATTTTTAAAGGAAGGGCAGACAATACCGCCCGATGCGAGACCGCCCCCAGCGCCAGGATAACGCGGGGCCGTGAGGTGGAAATCTCTTCCCTCAGGTATTTCCCACAGGTCTGGACCTCACTGCCTGTTGGCTTGTTATCGGGTGGAAGGCACTTCACCGCATTGGTGATTCGGCAATTCTTCAAGACCAAGCCATCCGAGACGGAGACCGAGCGCGGTGCAGTGCTCAGACCGCAGCGAAAAATATTCCCGTAGAGCAAGTCACTGCAGGCGTCCCCCGTAAACGGCCTGCCGGTTGCATTCGCGCCATGCATGCCCGGCGCGAGGCCAACGATCAATAGCGCTGCGTTTGGATCACCAAACGGGGGAACCGGTCGACAGAAATAGTCGGGGTTCGATTCACGAACCTGGTCGAGAAATCCGGCCAGTCGAGGACAGTCCCGACAGTCATTGAGCGATGGGCGCATGAGGCATCAGTCGACCAAGGCCACGACGCTCCGATGCACTTAAGAACCGGGGCATGCGCTTGGGCATCTCATCGAGAGCCCGAACCGCCAAGTCGGGGCGATTGCAAATCAGGGTTGCGTCGCAGCCAGCCTCGAATGCGGCCTGGGCACGATCGGCGACGTCCTCGTAGATGGCTGCGCCAGCCATCGATAGATCGTCGCTGATCACCACGCCTTCGAAGCCCAGTCGCTCTCGGAGGATGTTGCGAATCCAAACCGAGGAGAAGCCCGCTGGTGCGTTGTCCACCTGGGGGTAACGAACATGGGCCGGCATAACCGCTGTTAGCAGCGCTGGGCCTCGGCTGCCGTTCATCAATTGAGGCGCTGCGGCCAACTCTGCATAGGGCAGGCAATCGTCTGCCAGGATGGAATCGAGATCGCGCTCATCGACCGGAAGGTCGTGGTGTGAGTCGGCCTGTGCCCAGCCATGACCCGGGAAATGCTTCCCACAATTCTTGAAGCCCAAGAGCGAGAGTCCCTGCATCATTGCGGCAGCCATGAGGCTCACCCACGCGGGGGAACGATGAAACGATCGGTCACCAATGACCTCGCTGCGTCCGTAATCCAAATCGAGCACCGGCGTATAGCTGAAGTCGACCCCAATGCCGCGCAGTTCCGCAGCGAGTTGAATACCGGCCTGTCGCGCAGCCTGCGTGGCCATCATGACCGACTCACCCGCGGGGACAGTCGCATCGCCCACTCGCTCCAACATGGCCGAGAGGGCTCGGAAAGAAGGCAGGTGGGTGAAACCCTCTCGAAAACGCTGCACACGCCCGCCCTCGTGATCAATAGAGACCAAGAGCCGCTCGCCTTCCTGCGAACCACCCGGACGAATCGCATGGATGGATCGCGTCAGTTCGGTGACCTGCTCAATCGATTCAAAATTTCGAGTGAAGAGAATGACGCCCCCCACCCAGGGATGGGCCAGGCGCTCTCTCTCCTCGGCCGAGAGCGCAAATCCCTCGACATCAATAATCATTGGGCCAGTCATTGGGTCTCCACTACGGCAAAGGCTTGAACAATATCGCGTTCATCGGAGAGAGAGACATGAATCCGCCAGCCTCGCTCAGCGATGTGGGTGGCCAGGGGCCCATGTGTCTGAACCACGGGGGCACCCTTTGCATCATTAAGAAGCTCAAGGCAATGAAGTCCCATGGGCCTTGCAAGACCGCAGCCCAGGGCCTTGCCCACGGCTTCCTTTCCTGCAAAGCGCTTGGCCAAGTAACTCACCGCGCGGGCACGCCGACCCGACGAATGGGCCACGGCCGAGTGATCATCGTTCGTCAGAGTTCCGAATCGGCTTCTGAACACGTCCCTCTCAGCGGGACCGAGAATTCGATCGACGAGACGATCGCCCCATCGATCGAAGATGGCCCGCATCCGATCGAGCATGACCAAATCACATCCCACACCAACAATCATCGGCCACCTCCAAGGCTGGCCTCGCGCATTAGGCGCTTCATCTCTCGAACCGCCTCGCGCATGCCCACGAAGACCGCGCGCGATACGATGGAATGACCAATATGAAGCTCACGAAGGCCTGGCAGAGCAGCCACTGGCTGGACATTGAAATAGTTCAAGGCATGGCCAGCATTAAAGCGCATGCCCTGCTCTAGAATGCGCTCCCCCGCCCGGCGAATACGATCGAGTTCCTCTCGCACGGCGGGACGATCGGGATCTCGGCCCTGGGCATGAAAGACCTCGGCATAAGGGCCGGTGTGCACCTCGCAGACCTCAATGCCAATCTGCTTGGCGGCATCAATCTGCTGAGGCTCTGCATCCACAAAGGCACTGACCGTAATGCCCGCCTTACGGAGTCGGTCCACCATCGCCGCAAGCGATGAAGCCTGCCCGGCCACATCCAGCCCCCCCTCGGTGGTGATCTCTTGACGCCCCTCCGGAACCAGCATGGCCATCTCCGGCCGAATACGGCATGCGATCGCCACCATCTCGGCCGTGGCGGCCATCTCTAAATTGAGCTTGATCTGGGTGTGGGTGCGTAGTCGCTCCACATCGGCATCTTGAATGTGCCGACGATCTTCACGCAGGTGCACGGTAATTCCGTCGGCCCCACCCAGGTGGGCCTCGACCGCCGCCCATATGGGATCGGGGTCGTAGCTTCGCCTCGCCTGACGAAGCGTCGCCACGTGATCGATATTCACACCCAACTCAATCATGGTCCATTTCCTGTTCGGCCCGAGGGCTCAGTTAATCGATGCAACTCGCGCATGGCCTCTCTCGAGAGCAACTCCGACTCTCCGAGTTGATGTCGAAGAAGCCCACGAAGCAACCGTTTGGCCTCGGCCGCGACCTCCACATCAAAGAATGCAGACGCGAATGCATCGAACCCATCATCGTATCGCGAGAGCGCATGAATCACCCGGCCGCTCACGGCATCGCCATTGCCCGACGGCCCCATGCAAGGCCGAATCGTCTCACCCGCTCGAACCTCAAAAAGCCTATCTGGCTGGTCTCGATAGAGGGGGGCTGAGAAGTCCGGCGCAACACCAATCTCTCGCAGGAGTCGGCACTCGAACTGGCGCAGAACCGGCTCGATGAGCGAGGCGGCCCGACCTCGCGCGCCCCGCATCGACCGCGGAGCAGCGGTCGATGACGCCCCCGCTGCAAGGAAATGGATGGCCTGCCGATAGGCATCGAAGAGCGCTGGATGCGGGTCTTCCCGGGCCAAGAGCTTCAAAACCAGCTCGTTGAGATAGAAGCCCGCCAAGAGTGCCTCACCGGCCAAGGCCCCCAACCCCCCGGACCACTCCGCCGACATCAGGGTTCGCAACTCGCCCTTGGCGCCATAGCGAACCAGAATGGGCTGAAACGGCTGCAACAACCCCCGCATCGCCGAACGAGGCCGCCGGGCCCCACGCGCGACCAGGCCGAGTCGTCCCTCGGCCCGTGTGAAGACCTCCACCACAAGACTGGTCTCACGCCATGCAAGGCTGTGCAATACGAAGGCTTCCTGCATTACTCGTAGCCGAAGCTGCGAACCGCCTGATCGTCGTCGGCCCAATTCTCCTTGACGCGCACCCAGAGCTGAAGGTGAACGGGGCCATCGATGAGTCGCGCAATATCGTGTCGAGCCGACTGGCCAATCTTTTGGATGCGGCTTCCTCCTTCACCAATAACCATTGGCTTCTGGGATGCCCGCGCAACCACAATCGAGGCGTCAATCTCCGTGCGTCTTGACTCTGCATTGGGCTCGATGTATCGGTCGATCACCACCGTGGCCTCATAGGGAAGTTCGTCTCCGAGCAATCGAAAGAGCTTCTCGCGAATGAGCTCGGCCGCCATGAATCGCATGCTCCGATCGGTGACCAGCTCGGAGTCGACCAAGGCCTCTTGAATCGGAAGCCGAGCCACCAGCACCTCAACCAAGTCATTGAGCTGAAAGGCCTTGCTGGCCGAGACCGGCACGAGCTCGGCTGTGGGGAGCGCCTCGGCGATTCGTCGCCCCACGCCGAATGCCGCCTGCCGATCCCGGTCGTTCTTGAGAAGGTCTGTCTTGTTGAGGGCCACCACCATGCCCTTTCGATCGCTCAGCAGTGAGAGGACCCGCTCGTCCTGCTCAGTCAGGCCCTTGGCCTCGACGACCCAGAGCACCGCATCGACGTCATCAAGGGACGAGAGCGCTGCCTTGTTCAACTGTCGATTGAGCGCACCGCGATGAAGCTCTTGAATGCCCGGCGTGTCGACAAAGAGAATCTGGTGGCCCGGTTCTGTTCGAACACCCAGGATGCGATGTCGAGTGGTTTGGGGCTTTCTGGAAGTAATGGAGATGGGCATGCCCACCAGCGCATTCATCAGACTGGATTTGCCAACATTGGGGCGACCGACAATCGCCACCATGCCCGCGCGATGCTCCGTGCTACTCATTCCCCGACGTGAACTCAAGGCGCTTCTGAGGCGGCTCGCCCGCCTTTTTACCTCGGCGTCGCTTCTTCGGGGCAACCGACACCGCCTCCTGTGCGGCCTTCAATGCCTTGGTGGCAGCAGACTGCTCCGCGGCACGTCGACTGGCTCCGCTCCCAAGGCTCACGATCGAGAGCTTGGGCACCGTGCACTCCACCTCGAACACTTGGCTATGGGCCGCCCCCATGGTGGCCACCACCTGATAACTCGGCAGCGGAAGTCCATGGCCCTGAAGAAACTCTTGAAGCAGGGTCTTGGCATCCTTGCCAAGCGTGGCTGCATCCACCGACTGAAGGATGGGCAGGTAGAGCGACTCAACAACGCCTCGAATCGCCTCATAGCCCCCGTCTAGATAGACCGCACCAAAAACGGCCTCAAGTGCATCGGCAAGAATCGATGGGCGCCGCAGGCCACCACTCTTGCGCTCGCCCTCGCCCAACAAGAGCTGCTCGTTGAGCTGCAAAGTGCTGGCAATATCGTGAAGGGCCTGCTGTCGAAC
>JBJOGU010000130.1:0-15281 GCA_046048075.1 Pseudomonadota bacterium | reverse complement strand
AGTCGGCCCGATTCGAGAACCAGGATTTGGTCGGCATCAACAATGGTCGAGAGGCGATGGGCAATCACCAGACTGGTGCGGCCCTCGGCCACCTCTCGGATCTCCTGCTGGATCATTCTCTCGGACTCCGAATCGAGTGAGGAGGTCGCCTCATCGAAAACCATAATCTGAGGCCGCTTTAGCAGTGCGCGGGCAATGGCCACCCGCTGCTTTTCGCCACCACTCAGTTTTAAGCCGCGCTCACCCACAACTGTTCCGAGGCCATCGGGAAGCTTGCCCAGCAACTCCGAGAGATGCGCGGCACGCGCAGCCTCAAGCACCTCATCGGTCGAGGCATCGGGTCGGCCGTAACGAATATTGTATTCAAGGGTGTCATTGAATAGGACTGTGTCTTGGGGAACGATCCCAATAACTCGGCGAAGAGATGCCTGTTGAACGTGGCGAATGTCCTGGCCGTCAATTTCGATGCGACCCGCCGATGGATCGTAGAAGCGATATAAAAGTCTAGACAGAGTTGATTTTCCCGCTCCAGACGAGCCCACCACCGCGGTCATCTGACCCGCCGGCATCTGAAAGGAAAGACCTTGGAAGATGGGGCGACGCGCATCATAGGCAAATGAGATCGCCTCAAAAGAGATACATCCCTTCTGAACCAAAAGTGCAGGCGCGCTCGGCAGGTCCTCTATTTCGCGATGCTCATGCAAAAGTCCAAAGAGGCGCTCCATATCGATGACGCTCTGCTTAATCTCTCGGTAGAGAACACCCAGAAAATTGAGTGGGATGTAGAGCTGAATCATGAAGGCGTTGACCAGTACAAGGTCCCCAAGCGTCATGTTTCCGGCCTCCACACCTCGCACCGCGTGCCAGACCATGGCGGTCACCGCAGCGGCAATAATGAATGCCTGACCCACATTGAGAATCGATAGCGATGTCTGGCTCTTGATGGCTGCCTCTTGCCAGTTACGCAGGCTCGCGTCGTAGCGCCGGGCCTCAAAATCCTCGTTATTAAAGTACTTCACCGTCTCGTAATTGATTAGGGAATCGACCGCCTTGGCATTGGCCCGGGTATCGAGCTCGTTCATCTGCCTTCTGAAGTGGGTTCGCCACTCGGTCACCGAGACGGTAAAGACGATGTAGGCCGTCAAGGCCGAAAGCGTGATCCAAGCAAAGACGGGCGGGTAGTGCCAGGCCAACCAAGCCGTTACCAAAAGAACCTCAACCAGGGTGGGCACGATGCTATAGAGAGTGAAGTTAACCAGGGTTCCGACCCCCCGCGTGCCGCGCTCCATGTCTCGAGTCAGCCCACCGGTCTGTCGCTCCAAATGAAACCGCAGTGAGAGACGATGGAGATGTTGGAAGACCTTGAGTGAGATGTCTCGTACGGCCCCTTGGGTGACTCTTGCAAAGACCACCTCTCTGAGCTCCGTGAATCCGGTCGAGGCCAATCGCATCAATCCGTAACCCAGAATCAACGCAACGGGGACAGCCAGCTCCGCACCGCCCGATGCGGTCAGGTGATCGACGATCTCTTTAAGAACCACTGGCACGCCGACTGTGGCCACCTTGGCCAACAACATGGCGCAGACAGCAACAATAATTCGCCAGCGATAAGCAAAGAGATAGGGCAGCAGACTGCGGATAACCGCCCAACTTCCTTTCGGAGCGCCCTCAGGGGATGGAAAACGGGCCGCTGTGGCGGCGTCAAACGGGACGGTGCTGGAGTGGGCGTGACGCATCGAGGGATTCTAGTGGAGCGGGAACCGTCGTGATCCATCCCTCCAGAGGGTCAAGGCTTGGTGGAAGGCCCCAATTCCGCTGATCAAAGGCCCAGGCGGCCTGCATTGCACAGAGCGTTGCATCCAACCAATCCCCGGATCCATCCTCGATCATTCGTCGCCGAAGCAGGTCCGTCGCAGAGAGCGAGATGCCATACAACGCGCCCGCCTCGAGCGCGGACAAGATGGTCTGCCTGGCCTGACGACGATCAAGGGTCTGCTTGGCGGGGTCATCGCTTTTATAAGAGGCACGGGTCGCCTTTCGGGCCCAGAACCCTGGATATGCTTCGAGTGCAACTCGGTGATTGCCGCTCGTGGCCGCAAATGGGGTCTGCTCAGCAGAGGCCGCCGGGTGATGATGGGCCGGAAACCAGAGGCCTGCGGAGTGCATGCGCCCGATTCCCGCCTGCATCATCCAGGCAACAGGCGGATTGGTCCATCGCATAGCAGGGCTCGACCCCGCGGGCCGATCGGTCGATCGCCAGGCGAACTTGCTTCCTGCGGGCCGTGCATCGCACCACTTGCGAAAGGTCTCTCTTAAGTCCTGGCGTGACTGACCGCAGAAGAAGTCGATGAAAGAGGGCCACTGCAATGGCCAACCCATTCGCTCAATCAGCTCACGCGGTTGACCAAACGGCAGATCAAATCCTCCAACCCATGGACCATCCCGCCGCAGGAAAGACTCAAATGCATCAAGACTCTCCAAGGCCGCAAAATCGAGGAGCTCAAGTCTCCGTTCTGAGGAGGCCTTCTTGGCATCTTTGATGTCAAGGGATTCGCCCGAACCGGACCAACCCCTGGACTCAGTCCAAGCAGCGGCCACCGTAATTGGCTTTCGTGCCGAAGGTGAGGAGGAGAAATCAATGCCAAATAGGAGCATTACCAACTCCGATGTCTTCCCGAGTCAGCCAACCGGGCAAAGAGTCGCAGTAGAAGAAGTGCTGGCGTCAATGCAATGTCATTGAGACGCTTGGCCAGCCTCTGTTGAATCCTCTCAGCCCAACGCGGCCGCCAGTGGTTGCTATCCGAAGCAGTTGCACCAAAGGCCTTGAGTGTCACAGACCGCCCTGACCCACTCGCTGCCTCCAGGCTCGCGCGAAGGGCTTGAACGAGTTCAGCATTGGTGGAACTCAAATTGGCCTCCAATGAAAGCAGGAGGGAGACCGGATCCATATTCGATGAGCCAATACAGACCCAATCATCGATCAGCCAGGCCTTGGCATGGAGGTAGCTCTCCCGATAGCCCACCATCTCAACACCTGCCTGGGTTAACTCATCCATGAGCGACGCCTCGGCCCAACGGGCCCACCAAAACTCGAGTTGACCCTGCATCAAGACTCGTACCCTGACCCCACGACGCGCCGCCTCACAGAGGAGAGTGCGGGTTTGTCGTCGCGGCAAAAAATAGGCCATCGCGATCAGAATCTCGCGCCGCGCATGAGCAAGTTGAAAATCGATCGCCCTCTCGATTCCGCGTCGATGACGAAGATTGTCTCGCCAGAGCATTCGACTGGCATGAGTCCCTGGCGCAATGACTCGCCTCGCCCGACGCCTAGCATTGCGCAATCCTCGCCATGTGGCCCGCCATTGGGCTTGAAAGATGCCCACTCCAGGGCGGGAGATCATCAACTCGGAGAGGCGAAGACGCAGCCAGAGCCGCGACATCCGCCCCTCTACCTCCTGGGCCAAGGAGGGCTCCTCGGACCGAACCGCCAAGTCATATCGGGGTGCCGGAAGTCTGCCTCGAGTGGGGTCCCACCAGTCGCTCAGAAGATTGATGCCGCCCACATAGGCAATGCGATGATCAATCACAACCAATTTTCTGTGAAGTCGGCGCCAGGATCGAGGTCCAAGAAACCAACTCTTCTTGGCGTACACCAACGGGATAAGTCCCCGCTCCAAGAAAAAGTCAGAGAGCGATCGAAGGCCGGGTGCGCTCCCATAACCATCAAAAACCAGTCGCACCTCAAGACCACGGCTTCGGGCCCGAGCAAGCGCATCAAGAACCGCCCTCACCTCGGGGTCATCGTGCAAGAGATAAGTCTCAAGAGAGATGGACTCCCTGGCCTGATCGATGTCCGCAATTAGGGATGGGAAGAATTCCCGAGAACCCTCAAGTAGACGACTTCGAATCGGCACGGCGAAGGCCTGCAATCAAGGGCAGATGATCAGAGAGTCTCGCCCAGCGGGGACCCGCGGGCGCTCGGCGAAGACTTGCAAGTTCGAAGCCACGGTAAAAGATTCGATCCATGCTGGCAATCGGCATGATGCTGGGGAATGTCCGTAGGGGTCGGCCCCGCCCCTGGGGAACGGCCTCACGCAGACGCAGTCGTGCCCATAAATCAGGGGCGAGTCTCAGCTGCCAGTCATTAAAATCGCCGGCCACCAGCAGAGGGGCATGGCCGGGCGTGGCCACTTCTATCCAATCCATCAGGCGACTGAGTTGACGTGCGCGCCCGGCCGCCAAAAGCCCGAAATGCACCACATAGAGATGCAGAACATCATCGCCAAGGTCTAGAAGCACGTGAAGAGTGGAGCGCTTCTCCAGGGCATGGTCTGAGAAGTCCTGGGCCTCCTGGTGCAGGATCGGCAGACGTGTGAGAACCGCATTCCCGTGGTGCCCATGCAGATAACGGGCAGCCTCGCCGTAGGCCACATTAAAGCCAGGTGGAGCAAGTAATTCTGTCTGTGCTTGGGCTGGCCAATCACGGTGCCTAGCGGCGAGTCGATCGTTTCGGCCCTGAACCTCCTGCAGACAAATGATGTCGGCAGATAAGTCCTCAATCGCCTCACTCAAATCATGGACAACGAGGCGAGACCTCAGCGAGAAGCCCGACCGTGTTCGCCCCTTGTGGATGTTGTAACTCACAAGTGTTAATTCGGAGGGAGTGATGCGCGAAAGGGGCCTTGAGGCATTCGAGCGTCTTCGACGCAATTCACGAATGGCCAAAACGTTGGTCCAGGAAAAACAACGCTCCTCCGCTTCTTCGGCCGCCAGCCATTGGTGGCGAAGGTGCTCTCGGGGAGAGAGGTGAACCGGGGAAGCGCCCGACACCTCAGCAAAGAATAGGTGTTCGGTGTTGTGCGTAACTCCCTCGGGATAACGAAAACGCCAGTGGGGAAAGATGGCGTAACGCTGACTGATATTGGTCTGCTCGATTTGCTCGAGATTCAGCAACAGGCCGGTCTCCTCGTGGACCTCACGCTGGGCCGCGTCAATCGGTCGCTCATCCAGTCGATCAAGGCTGCCGGTTACAGACTGCCAGAAGCCGGGGTGATCGGCACGCTCCAACAATAGAACCCGACCCGCATTGTCATGAAGCACCACAAGAACCGATACGGGGATCTTGTCACCCATACCTAAATCTGAAGCTGTCCCCTGGCCTGAAAAATTGCCGCGACCAATACCGCACAGAGCAGCACCCAGAGATAAACGGTCACCGCAGCGCGTTGAAGGACCAAGGCACTCTCTTGAAACTCAGGATCCGAGAGCAGAGCGATCCGCCTGGCCTGAAAGGCTAGAACCGCTGCCACCGAGGCCCAGACGGCGGAAGCGGGCATCCAGTTATAGAGCGCTGCCAATGGCGCCAGCAAGGAGGCGACATAGACGCTGATGGCGGAGGATCGAATCCAACGAGCCGGGGGAGTTGGCATGGACTCCGGAAGGTAGCCCGTCATGGCAAGCCCCAATGCGAGACCCAAGGCCACTCCCGTCTGGTGAAGGGTCTGGCTGATTAAGGCATCGACTGTGAGCACGGTAACCAGGGGCCAGGTCAATTGCGCGAGTCCCCTCG
Organism: Pseudomonadota bacterium; assembly: GCA_046048075.1. Classification (GTDB taxonomy): domain Bacteria; phylum Pseudomonadota; class Gammaproteobacteria; order Burkholderiales; family Burkholderiaceae_A; genus Hahnella. Next base: position 9,712 of record JBJOGU010000130.1, on the reverse strand, counting down.
CGAGTCGAGGCATTCGACAGAAGGTGGCCCAACGGTCCGAGGCATAGCGCAGCCCCAACCAAGAGAACAAGGCCGCTGGGAGAGCCAGCAACGTAGCCAACAGAGGCTCAAGCCAGGGCATTGCGGGCTGATTTAGCCATGCCGATGCAACGCCAGCCAGCACCGCTGCAGAGACAAATGCATGTCGGCCGATGGGCCCCAGGGCCCAAGGGGTCATGCGCTCACTTTTGGCGCCTCGCGCAGACGGATGTGCAATTCACGCAACTGCTTGTCATCCGCCTCCGATGGCGCCTGGGTAAGCAAGCATTGCGCTCGCTGGGTCTTGGGAAATGCAATCACATCTCGAATGGAATCTGCCCCGGTCATCAGTGTGACAAGTCGATCGAGACCAAAGGCCAGGCCTCCATGTGGAGGCGCTCCGTAACGAAGGGCATCGAGCAGAAATCCAAACTTCTGTTGAGCCTCTTCGGGGCCAATTTGCAGCGCACGAAAGACTTTGCTCTGCACCTCTTCTTTGTGAATACGAACCGAACCGCCACCCAACTCCCAGCCGTTGAGCACCATGTCATACGCCTTGGCAAGGCATTCGCCTGGGCTCGAGTCCATCAGATTCTCGTGGCCATCTTTGGGCGCGGTGAAGGGATGATGGACCGCACTCCATCGTCGAGCCTCCTCATCGAATTCGAACATCGGGAAGTCAACCACCCAGAGTGGCTTCCACCCGGCGGAAAATAGTCCCAAGGACTTGCCGGTATCGCCGAGCCCAAGCTTGAGACGAAGGGCGCCCATGGCGTCGTTGACGACCTTGGCCTTGTCTGCCCCAAAAAAGAGGATGTCACCCGCCTGTGCCCCCGTCCGCGTGAGAATCGCCTCAATGGCCGTATCGTGAAGGTTCTTCACAATCGGTGACTGGAGCCCATCTCGGCCCTGAGAGAGATCATTGACCTTGATCCATGCCAGGCCTTTTGCACCGTAAATCTTCACAAACTCCGTCAAGCCATCGATCTCTCCACGGCTGATCGCCCCACCGCCAGGAACCCGGAGGGCCACAACACGCCCATTCTGCATTTGTGCGGGTTCCGAAAAAACCTTGAAGTCCACGTCTTGCATGGCGTCGGTGAGCTCTGTGAACTCCAGAGAGACACGCAAGTCAGGCTTGTCAGAGCCAAATCGATGCATGGCCTCCTGATAAGTCATCACCGGAAACGGTGAGGGCAGTTCCACACTCATAGAGTCGGCAAAAACGCCGCGAATCATTCCCTCGAAGAGATCACGGATCTGTTGCTCGGTCATGAATGAGGTCTCGCAGTCAATCTGCGTGAACTCTGGCTGCCGATCGGCACGCAGGTCCTCATCTCGAAAACACTTTGTGATCTGGTAGTAACGATCAAACCCTGCAACCATTAGGAGTTGCTTGAATAGTTGAGGGGATTGCGGCAGTGCAAAGAAAGATCCGGGGTGAACCCGCGAGGGCACGAGGTAGTCGCGGGCGCCCTCCGGCGTGGACTTGGTCAGCATGGGTGTCTCAATGTCCACAAAGCCATTGGCATCGAGGAAACGCCGAACCGCCATCGAGACTCGATAGCGCAACATTAGGTTGCGCTGCATGGTGGGGCGCCTCAAATCGAGCACACGGTGTGTAAGCCGTGTCGTCTCCGAGAGATGATCGTCCTCGAGCTGGAATGGCGGCGTAACCGAGGGGTTTAGAACTTCCAATTCCGTGCAAAGAACCTCAATCTCGCCGCTGACCATAGTCGGATTGGTTGTGCCATCGGGGCGGCGCCGGACGCGGCCTGTCACCCGAAGGCAAAACTCATTGCGTATCGATTCAGCGAGCGAGAACATCTCGGGTCGATCGGGGTCACAGACCACCTGCGCGAGGCCCTCACGGTCCCGAAGATCTATAAAAATGACGCCACCGTGATCTCGGCGGCGATGCACCCAGCCGCAGAGGGTAATCGTTTGATCAAGCTGAGAAGTATTGAGCTGACCGCAATAATGAGTGCGCATAGACAGGTCTTAAGAGCGTGGAGTGGTTGAAGCAGGCTGGGCGGAGGGGGGCACGGTGCCCATCGAGACGACATACTTCAAAGCCAGATCGACTGGGATCGCGAGTGGGATGACGTCTGCCCTCGGCATCATGAGGAAAAAGCCCGAGGTTGGATTCGGTGTGGTGGGCACGTAGACGCTCACCGAGTCCGCGGGCAGCTGGCCGGCCAGCTCGGGGCTTGGGCTTCCGGTGACAAAGGCAATCGTCCAACTTCCCATGCGTGGGTACTGAACCAGCACTGCCTGACGAAATGCTTGGCCATTGGGGGCGAGTATGGTGTCGCTGACCTGTTTGACCGATGAGTAGATGGACCGAACGAGTGGGATCCGCGAGAGCAGCTGCTCCCATAGAGTGACCACTCGCCTGCCCAACAAATTGGCGGCAAAGACCCCCGTTAAAAAAATTCCCACCCCAACGACCAGGAGGCCAAATCCTGGGATATCAAATCCGAACAGCGCGCGAGCACGAAGGCCCATCGGCAGAATGTTGTCCAATGACTCAACGATAAAGGTGATCACCCATAGCGTGATGCCAATAGGCAACCAGACCAACAGCCCAGTGATGAAGTATCGCTTGAACATTCCGCGTGGCCCGCGTTGAAATAAAGGATTGAGCAAAAAAAACGCCGCTCGACGGCGGCGTTTCCTCCGGATTGGGGATTTTAATGGTTTTCGAGCCGCATCGACCCTTGGGCGCGGTTAGAAGGGAATGTCATCGTCGAGATCCTCAAATCCCTTGGCCTTCCCCGCACTTCGCGGGGTGGATGAGGCTGGCGACCCCTGTGAGGAGAAATCGTCCGATGGGGCGGAACCCAGCGAGCCCGCGGATGAACCTCCACCCTCTCGGCCACCGAGAAGTTGCATCTGCTCTGCAACGATTTCGGTCGTGGTTTTCTCTTGGCCGGATTGGTCCTGCCACTTTCGCGTTCTTAGACGCCCCTCCACAAACACGGGACGGCCCTTCTTCAGGTATTCCCCAGCGATTTCGGCCAACCTCCCGAAGAAGACCACCCGATGCCATTCCGTGTCCTCCTTCATGTCGCCACTGACCTTGTCTTTGTAACGGGATGTGGTCGCGATCGAGACATTGGCAATGGCGCCGCCGTCGGGAGAGTAGCGAACCTCAGGATCGCGCCCAAGGTTTCCCAGAAGAATGACTTTATTTACCGATGCCATAAGGCAAGACTCCTCAAAAGATCAAAAAGGGCCTCCACCCTATGTGGGGCCTTGCATCGTTACTACTAGACGGTTGAGCGAGGATCGAGTGGCGTGGCACGACTACCAATTTCGACCTGGCCCATGGCCACGAATAGCCAGCATATCAAGACCAAGGAGCAGCCCCAGAAGACTCCCTCCAAGCCAAACCAGCGAGCTGCAAACCCACCAAGCAGCCCGCCAAGGAAAAGGCCCAGAGACTGGCTCGTGGTGTAGAGCCCCAGGGCCAAGCCACGCTCTGAGGCGGGGGCAATCCGTGAGACCCAGGAAGGAAGTAGCGCCTCGAGGAGGTTGAATCCGACCAGGAAGAGCCAGAGCGCGAAGAACCATTGAGAGAGGGATGCGGCCAAGACAAAAGCTATTACCGAGGCCAAGAGAATCGCAAGTCCCATAAGAAAGACGCGCCTGAAAATGCCTCGCCGCTCAGCCCAAAAGACAAGGGGCACCATGGCGACGAAGGCAAGCAACAGCATGGGCAGATAGGCGACCCAGTGGTCTGACACCGCAAGCCCCGCACCTATCAGACCTGTTGGAATGGCTACAAACATGGCAGTCTGAACAACCATCATGGAAAAAATGCCGAAATTCAATCGCATCAATTGATCATGGCGAAGCAGACCCCTCCAGCCCAGCGGACTGCCCGTCTGATCGTGGGTCTGCTCACTCGACTCTCGCATGGACCAGACCACCACGGCAGCCAAACACGCCAGAGATGCGGTCAAGCCAAAGAGCCCCGTGAGTCCATAGCGTCCGAACACAAGTGGTGCCACCAGCAGGGAGAGTGCGAAAGACAGGCCGATGGACGCCCCCACCATTGCCATGGCCCGCGCTCGGACCTCCGGTCGCGTGCGATCGGCCAGAAAGGCGCTGACCGCCGCTGAGACGGCGCCAGCCCCCTGCAGAGCCCGAGCGATGACCAATTGCCCGACGGAGGGTGCAAGCGCAGCCCAGACACTGCCCAGAGCGAACACGAATAGTCCGAAGACAATCACGGGCCTGCGACCCCACCGATCGGAGGCAAGACCAAAGGGAATCTGCAATAAGGCTTGTGTGAGGCCATAGACCCCCAAGGCCACGCCGACCCAAACCACATTCTCACCGCCCTCGAGATCTCGCGCCCCAACGGAGAGCACTGGGAGCATCAAAAATAAGCCGAGCATTCGCAGGCCGATAACCCCCGCGAGAGAGACGCTCGCACGTCGCTCATCACTCGTGAAAGCAATAGGAGAAGGCGCAGACGAGGACATCGTTCGCTATAGTAGTCGATTGATCTTTTCTCGATGCCATGCTCCCTGCCGGTCAAATAAGAGTTCGCGGAGCGCGAACCCATAACCTCAAAAGCATTGACCTCGACATTCCGAGACAAAAGCTCGTCGTCATTACAGGGCTATCGGGGTCGGGAAAGTCATCCCTTGCCTTTGACACCCTTTATGCCGAGGGCCAACGCCGCTACGTGGAGTCACTCTCGGCCTATGCACGGCAGTTCCTGCACCTCATGGCCAAGCCTGATGTCGACTCGATTGAGGGCCTCTCGCCTGCGATCGCAATTGAGCAGAAGGCCAATAACCACAATCCCCGTTCCACCGTAGGAACCATTACCGAAGTCTCAGACTACCTCAGGCTTCTATTTGCCCGCGCTGGCATTCCACATTGCCCATCTCATCCGACGGAATCGCTCGAGGCCCGGAACGTGAGCCAGATGGTGGACGAATGCCTCTCAATGCCCAAAGGCACCAGAATTTCTCTGCTTGCGCCCGTCATTCAAGACAAGACGGGCGATCACCACGCGCTAATCGAGGGACTTCGCGCCCAGGGTTTCGTTCGCCTGCGAGTGGCCCGCCCAGGCTCGGCCATGCAAGAGCTTGACATCGATAGTCCATTGCCGATTCCAGCCAACGAGAGCAAATCCATCTGGGTCGTCACCGATCGGCTCAAGATTAAAGATGGGATTGAGCAGCGATTGGCGGAATCCTTAGAACTCTCTCTGCGACTCGGTCAGGGCAACTGCCTGATTAGCACCGAGAGCGAGTCCGGCAAGCCGATTCAATCGCGACGGGTGTCGACTCACCTAACTTGCGGAATCTGTGGTCAAGCGGCCCCGGCACTCGAGCCCAACCTCTTTTCCTTCAACTCGCCCAACGGGGCCTGTCCGAGTTGCGACGGCCTCGGAGAGGAATGCGTATTCGAGGCAGACTTGTTGGTTCAATTCCCCCATCTGTCGATGTCTTCGGGCGCCATTCCGGGCTGGGACGAACGCAATCACTTTGCATGGTCTCTCTTACAGAGCCTTGCCAAACACTATGGCTTCGCCTTAGACCAACCCTTTGAAGGGCTGAGCGCCGAGGTTCAGACCGCTCTGCTTCATGGATCCGGCGAGACTCCGATCGCGTTGGCCTACCCGCTCGACCGAGGCCGACAGGTGGTCAAGCATCAGCCATTCGAGGGAATACTGGCCAACCTGAAGCGCCGATGGGAGGAGACCGACTCGCCTGCCGTGAGGGAGGAGTTGGGCAAGTACAGGCGCTTGAGACCCTGCCAAGCCTGCAATGGAAGCCGATTGCGTCCCGAGGCGCGGGCCGTTCGAGTCGGTCTGGGCGAGCGGTCCATTGGCCTTTCGGAGTTGCTCGCCTTGCCCCTCGGAAGAGTTGCGTCTCACTTGGACGCACTCGAACTCACCGGTCAGCGGGCGTCGATTGCCCAACGCATTCTGGAGGAGATTCGCAGCCGCCTCCTTTTCCTGAATAACGTGGGCCTCTCTTACCTGAGCCTGAATCGTTCTGCGGTGACACTCTCTGGCGGCGAATCCCAGAGAATTCGGCTCGCGAGTCAGATTGGAGCCCAGCTCTCGGGCGTCATGTACGTCCTGGATGAACCCTCGATTGGTCTGCACCAACGAGACAATGATCGGCTGCTCGAGACATTGAGGAGGCTTCGAGACCTCGGCAACTCTGTCATTGTGGTCGAGCATGACGAGGATGCGATTCGAACCGCAGACTACATCATCGACATGGGACCGGGCGCTGGAAGCATGGGTGGCGAGGTGGTGGCCCATGGACCACTGGACCACATTCTTCAGAGCGAGAGTCTCACTGGTCAGTACCTCTCCGGTCGGCGAAGCATTGAGCGTCCCAAGCGCCGACATGCATCCGACGGTCGTCGGCTCCGTATTCAAGGCGCTTCGGGAAACAACCTTCGGGCGGTTGATGTTGATTTTCCAGTGGGCCTATTCTCCTGCGTGACGGGCGTCTCAGGCAGCGGCAAATCGACACTGGTCAACGAGACCTTGGCTCGAATCGTCGCAAAGCATCTCTACGGGAGTCGAGAGGAACCGGCCCCGTATGTGACCATCGAGGGACTGGAATACATCGACCGCCTGATCTGCGTCGATCAGAGTCCGATTGGCCGAACGCCACGGAGCAATCCCGCCACATACACCGGCCTCTTTACTCCCATTCGCGATCTCTTTGCCGGCTCTCCCATGGCTCGGGAGCGGGGCTACGATGCCGGTCGCTTCTCGTTTAATGTGAAAGGGGGGCGATGCGAGGCCTGCCAAGGCGACGGCCTGGTCAAGGTCGAGATGCACTTTCTCCCCGATGTCTATGTTCCCTGCGACCAGTGCAAGGGGTTGCGCTACAACCGAGAGACCCTCGATGTGCGTTACCGCGGAAAGACGATTGCCGAGGTGCTCGACCTCACCATTGATGACGCCTCGGCGTTCTTTGCCGCTATTCCCACCGTGGCGAGAAAACTCGAGACGCTCAAGGAGGTTGGTCTGGGCTATCTTCGGCTGGGCCAGAGTGCAACAACGCTCTCCGGCGGAGAGGCCCAGCGAGTCAAGCTTGCGTGCGAGTTGAGCAAACGCGACACCGGGAAAACGCTCTACATCCTCGATGAGCCCACGACCGGATTGCATTTTCACGATACCGCGATGCTTCTCAAGCTCTTGCACCACCTGCGAGACGCCGGCAACACCATCGTGGTCATTGAGCACAACCTCGATGTAATTCAGGCCGCCGACTGGGTCATTGATATGGGTCCAGATGGTGGAGAAGGCGGTGGAGCGGTTGTTGCCAGCGGCACGCCGGAATCCATTGCAAGAAATCCGGAGAGCACTACCGGCCGCTATCTCCTGCCAATACTCTTGAACCCTTAGGGCAACACTGTGAGCCGGGCGATCACCCGCCAGTCACCGCCGGGGTGAGCGCGAACGGCGAGCATCTCCCCCATGCCAATGCCCTCACCACTCAATGCGCCAATGGTGACCTGGTGTGTGATCCAGATCTCCAAGCCACGGCCCGGTTTCTCACCAGCACGCCTCAAACCGAGGATCTGAAGCTGTCGATTTCCATGGCCCTGAAAGAAGGAGTTGAGGTCAGGATAAGGCTCGACCCTTGACCTCCCGAAGGCCGCTGCAGCCGTATCCAAACAACGGCACCACTGGCTCGAGCGAACACGCGAGAAACGGATGCCGTGACGTGCAAACCACTCACCCATCGCGCGGGCCTGTCGCAACCCTTCCGGAGAGAGGTTGCGCTGCGTTGCGCAGTCCTCGAGACGAAATCCTGGGGGGTCGCCAATCCCCGGGACAGTCTGGGCATGCCGAACAAGAACCAAGGTGCTTGGTTGAGCAAGCGCATCAAGAAACGCCCGCTCGGCGACACCAACATCAGAGGCCGTTGGAGGCGTGGGCGCCGCCAATGCGACGCCAAGTCCAAGGCCATTGAGGGCCGAGAGACAGACAAGCAATGCCATTGATCTGATGGCCTTTCGGCATTGCTCCATTCCAATTTGGTAGCCTTTGAGAGTCCGCAAATAGAAAGCCCTCATTCAATGAGTCTCATTACCGCAAATCTTCACCGGTCCACTGGTGCCATCACCACGCTGAGCAACGGCCGACATACATGGACCTCCGATGTGCCCAAATCCCATGGATCACTGGATGCAGCGCCCGATCCTCACGATCTACTGGACTCTGCCTTGGCCGCCTGCACTGTGTTGACCCTCGAACTCTATGCCCGACGCAAGGGAGATTGGGCCAATTCTCGTTTTAGCTGTACGGTTGAGCGCGTCGCAGAGACTCGGGGAGACGATGGCCGAGTGCACTACCATCTGCGCAGGGAAGTCAGCGCAGATGGACCCCTTACCGAGGATCAGAGGATTAAGCTTCTCGAAATTGCGAACAAATGCCCCATCCATCGGTTGATGGCCGGACAAATCGAGGTCAATACTGAAATCAGCGCGGCAGATTAGACGAGCCCATTAGATAGGCATCGATTGAATGGGCCGCTTGTCTGCCCTCGCGTATTGCCCAGACCACCAGAGACTGCCCCCTTCGCATATCGCCCGCAGCAAAAACCTTGGGCACATTTGTGAAGTAGGAACGCTCTCCCTCCGTTCCTGATTTTGCGTTTCCACGGTTGTCGACGTCGACGCCAAAGGCCTGAACCACTGACCCCACCGGTGAGACAAACCCCATGGCCAGAAGAACCAGATCGGCGGGCAGAGTGCGCTCGGTCCCCGGGACCTCCTCCATCTTTCCATCTTTCCATTGAACGTTGCATGCCTTCAAACCCGTGAGTCGACCCGACTCACCCACGAACGCCTTGGTTGCAATCGCAAACTCTCTCTCACAGCCCTCCTCATGGCTCGACGAGGTCCGCAACTTGTAGGGCCAATAGGGCCAAGTCAAGGAGCGGTCCTCTTGCTCGGGTGGCATTGGCATGAGTTCAAACTGAGTCACACTCTTGGCACCATGGCGGTTGCTGGTCCCCACACAGTCCGACCCCGTATCACCGCCACCGATCACGATGACATGTTTGCCATCGGCCCGAATCTGATTGGGGAGGGAGTCGCCGGCATTGACTTTGTTCTGCATCGGCAGGAACTCCATCGCGAAGTGCACGCCCTCTAGTTCACGGCCAGGCACGGGCAAATCACGGGGCTGCTCGGCCCCCCCCGTCAACAAAACCGCATCGAACTCGGCCAGAAGGTCTTTGGGCGCAACGGAACTACTCGCCCAATTGGTTACCTTCGTATCCTTGGGAAGGTCGGCGACAAGCACGGAGGTCTTGAAGACAACCCCCTCGGCCTGCATCTGCTCAACCCGGCGATCAATGTGGCTCTTCTCCATCTTGAAATCGGGTATCCCGTAGCGCAAGAGTCCGCCAACCCGGTCATTTTTTTCGAAAACTGTCACGGCGTGCCCCGCTCGCGCCAACTGCTGTGCCGCAGCCATACCGGCGGGTCCAGATCCCACTACGGCGACACGCTTGCCGGTCTTCTTTTCGGCAGGCATCGGCTTGACCCAACCTTCTTTCCATCCTCGATCGATGATGGCGTGCTCGATGGACTTGATCCCGACCGCATCGCTATTGATGTTGAGGGTACAAGCCGCCTCGCACGGTGCGGGACAGACCCGCCCTGTGAACTCGGGGAAATTATTGGTCGA
>JBJOGU010000129.1:0-4017 GCA_046048075.1 Pseudomonadota bacterium | reverse complement strand
GGCACGGCTGGCATCGCCCCCGGCTCAGTGGAGAGCCCATGGTGCTGCTGCTTCACGGCACCGGCGCCGACCGCAGTTCCTGGGGGCCGCTGCTCGATGCGCTTCCGGTGACCTGGGGGGTGATCGCGCCAGACCTCCCCGGCCACGGGCAGACGCAGTTCGATCGGCGGCAGTCGCTGGGCCTGCGGGAGATGGCCGTGCTCAGTCAGCGCCTTCTCAAAGCCATGGGCATGCGCCATGTCGACATGGTGGTGGGCCACTCGGCCGGTGCTGCAGTGGGTCTTGTCATGGGACTCGATGAGCGAGAGATGCCCTGTGGGCGACTCTATGGCCTTGCCCCGTCGCTGGTGCCGCCGCCGGCCTTCTATACGCAGATGCTCGGGCCGCTTCTTGGGCCGCTGGTTTTATCGAGTCCAAGCCTGCTGATGCTCGGTGGTCTCGCGCGCTCCTCGCTGGTGGTCGATCGCCTGCTGGCCTCGACGGGCACCGTGCTCAACGCAGAACGACATGCGCACTATCAACGACTCTTTGCGCAGTCTTCCCATCTGCGCGGCGCACTTGCATTCATGGCGGCCACCGACCTGCCCTCTCTGCTCGAAGAAGCCCAAGGTCTTAAGCTGCCCACCAAGTTACTTGCGGCCCGCGACGACCCATGGATTCCGGCCGAGCCGCTCTCGCGCGTTATCGAACAACACCTACCGAAAGCAATGGTCGACCTAGAGTGGCGAGATGTGGGTGGGCACCTCTTTCATGAGGCCGATCCAAAGCCAGTAGCCGATCGCCTGGTTTCTTGGATGGCCAAATGAATGCCGCGCGCCTGCGCAGCCGGCAGCGGAAGGTAACGGGCCGACAAGGCCGTGGCCAGGCGTTGTGCATTGGGGTCGGGCCGCATGGCGGTGTCGATGAACAAGCGATGCAGTGCCAGGGGCGCCACTCGACGCGCCATCTGTTCGGCCTGCTCCAGTGCCTGGGCTCGACCGGGTGACCCGTCGAGACAGAGATTGGCGCGACCATCTGAGAGCACCACCCAGACCACATCGTTGCCCGATTTCACCAGCGAATGCACCACTGAATGGCCCAAGGCAAATGCGGAAGCAATGGGGCTTCCGCCACCCCCGGCAAGTCCCGTGAGTGCACGCCTTGCTGCGAGAAGGGATCGGGTAGGTGGAAGCAGCAGCTGCGCACCTCGGCCACTGAAGGCCACCAGCGCAACCCGGTCGCGACGGCTGTAGCACTCGGCCAGAAGAATCTCGACAGCGCCCTTGGCCTCGCCCAGTCGTTGCAGCGCAGTGGAGCCCGAGGCATCGACGACGAACACGGTGGTGACGGCACGCGCCTGCTTGTAACGCCAGATGTGCATGTCATCGGGCCGCAGCGCCAGAAGCCCGTTGTCTGCATTGCGAATGGCCTGATAAGGAACGGCCTCGCGGATGGTGGCGAGCAGTGCAAGGCGATCGTCGGGTCCCCTGGGGCGTCTGTGCAGCGTGCCGATGCGACGGCCGTGGGCGCGCCGGCCGCGCACCATCTGTCCCGCACCGCTGTCCTGGGGCGCCACCCCGCGAGACTGGGCGGCCCGCTCAACCGCAGACTGCCAGGCAGCGAGAAGGCCCGCAGGCAGTGATGCCGATTGGGTATCGACGGATATCTCAGTGGGGGCCTCTGCGCTCTGCGCCATGGCGTCTTCGGGCGAAGGTTCATCGTCTTGGACTTGCTGCTCTTGTGTGGCAGCGGCCTCTTGTTGGGTCTCGCTGGGATCTGGCGCTCGGGAGTCTTCTTGTGACTCTGGCTCGGCCTCGGATTGGTCTTCCTCCTCTTGCATGGTGGGGAAGACACGCGCATGTGCAATCAGACAGAGATTGATCGCCCAGGCCCAATCCTCTTCGGTGGCACTCGAGCGGCCCTCTCGCCAAGCCCTGCGCTTCATCGCTGCAAGGGCTGCGAGTGTGGGTCGCATGGAATCAATGGCCATGGCCTGCGCGAGGACCAGTGTTCGCTCGATGAGGGTTGAATCAATCAGAACGGTGGGGTGGCCTTCGCTCTCGAATGCCTCAGAGGCCGGCCATTGCGAGTGAATACCCCAGGCCTGGGTCTCGTCGCGAAGATCCACACAGTAGCCGAGCCGGTCGGCCAATGCAGGCCGCAGCGGGGGTTCATCGGTGGTCGACTCATCGAGCATAACCAGTGCAACCGACCGGGCATCGACCGCTGCAATGAGGGGTGCGAGCAAGCCGCCGGGCATGCGCTCGGCCATGGGCACGACCACGAACCCTCCCCTGGCACGTTCAAGCAGGCCTTGGCGCCATACGGGGCGGCCTTGGGCGAGCGACTCGATCGCGTCGATTCCCGAACGGAGTTGATCGGGGTCGGTGTGAAGGGCCATTCGAACAAAGGGCAGATTGTGCTGCCTTGCTTGGGCCTCGATGCGCTCGAGAAGCATCTGACGACGCGGCCCTGCAGCAGCGCGAATCCATAGACCACCGAGTGCGGGTGGGTCCATCATCAGGGTGTCCACCATCTGCGAGACGGTGTGAAGATGGTTCAGAGGGTCTCCAAGACCATGGCCACCCGAACCGATGAATCGGTCTCATCGAGTGGGTCGCGGCGAAGCCGATGCCGCAGTACCAGTGGCGCCACTTGTTTGAGGTGCGAGAGATTGACGCGCTTTTGTCGATTCAATGCGGCAGCAGCCTTCGCCGCTCGCATGAGGCTGAGCTCGCCTCGAAGTCCATCGGTGCCAAGCTGCATGCAGATCTCGGCCGCCTTCTCGAGCATGGCATCGGGCATCTCGACCTTGGGCAGTAGACGCCTTGCAGCAACCAGTTGCTCGCGAAGGGCAGACTGTTGGGCCTGAACAGAATCGAGAAAAGACTGCGCGTCTCGATCGAAGGCTTCTCGCCGACGAACCACTTCCATGCGCTGGGCGAGGTCTCGCGGCGTGCGCACCTCGACGGCCAGCCCGAATCGATCGAGCAATTGGGGACGCAACTCACCCTCTTCGGGATTGCCACTGCCAACCAAAACAAAACGTGCAGGATGCACAACGCTCAAGCCCTCGCGCTCTACGCGACTCTCTCCGGAGGCGGCCACATCGATGAGCAAATCAACGAGGTGGTCTTCAAGGAGATTGATCTCATCGATGTAGAGGAAGCCGCGGTTGGCCTTGGCCAGAAGGCCTGGCTCGAAGGCCTTCACACCCGCGGTCATAAGCTTCTCGAGATTAAGCGCACCAAGAATGCGGTCCTCGGTGGCGCCAAGGGGAAGGTCGACCACGGGCACGGGAATACTCTGTGTCTTGGCGCGCTTGCCCGACTCTTGGGCTTTGAGACAGGCTGGACACTGGCCGCAGCCCCTGTCGGCCGAGGCCTGATAAGGGCAGTCGACCACGGCATCGATCGGCGGCAACACAGCCGCCAGGGCGCGCACGGCGGTGGACTTGCCGGTGCCGCGGTCCCCCAGAATGAGAACACCACCAATGAGTGGATCGATGGCGGCAATGAGCAGGCCAAGCTGCATTTCGTCTTGGCCCACCAGTGCCGTGAAGGGAAACGGCTGGGCACTGGCCTGCAGGCCGCGACAATCGGCTGGTTTCATTCCCCTACTCTGCACAGAGACGGGCCGTCAGTCAATGCTTCCTGACAGATTTGGTTGTCTAGGTCGCCTTGGATTGGGCGGCGCCACCTACCGGCCTATGCGGCGTGCTGGCGCTCGAAGTGAAGGATGCGAATGCGATCGCTACTGGGATACAACGCACGAATGGTACGCATGGCCTCGGTCTCGCACTTGCCGTAGACCTGGGCGACGATCTCGGCCTGTTCACGAACCGGATTCCATGGCGCGGGCTGGTGCTCGAAACGAATCTTCGCGTAGTGCCAGGTGACACGTTTGTTGCCGTAACTCGCCAGGCGTGTGCGCTTGACCCGCCAACTGCGCTTGACCGAGAACTCCCTTGGCTGGGTCATCTCGGACTCGGGGGTGAGGTAGTCGTATTCGGCCTTCACCGCCACAATGAGGGTGGAG
>JBJOGU010000128.1:0-6665 GCA_046048075.1 Pseudomonadota bacterium | reverse complement strand
GTCTGGTAGCCCCGAAAGTCGGTGCCGTCGTAGGCCAGCCCCATGGCTAGGCGCATGCGTTGAGGCTCCGATGCAGACCCGGGACCGGGCTCTAGTCGACCAGAATGCGGAGCATTCTTCGCAGCGGCTCGGCAGCACCCCAGAGGAGTTGGTCTCCGCAAGTGAAGGCAGAGATGAACTCGGGCCCCATGGCGAGCTTGCGCACGCGACCAATTGGGATGTTCAAAGACCCGCTGACGGCCGCAGGTGTGAGCCCACGCTCGGTGGCCTCACGTTCATTGGGAATGAGCCTGACCCAGTCATTGGCCGAAGCGATCATTGACTCGATCTCAGAGAGTGGCAGATCCTTGCGCAACTTCACAGTGAGCGCCTGCGAGTGACACCGCATGGCTCCGACGCGAACGCACAACCCATCAATGGGGACCGACCCCGGTGAGCGAAAAGCGGGATTGCCGAGAATCTTGTTGGCCTCGGCCCCACCCTTCCACTCCTCCTTCGACTGGCCATGCTCGACTGGTACATCGATCCATGGAATGAGGCTGCCGGCCAGAGGAACGCCCCTGAAATTGGTCACTGGGAAGCCTGGGCTACGCAAGGTTTCGGTGACCTTGCGATCGATTTCCAGAATGGCCGAGCCCGCATCAGCGAGTTCCTTTTGCACACTGGCATGCAAGGCGCCCATCTGCTCGAGCAATTCACGCATGTTCTGCGCACCAGCCCCGGATGCGGCCTGATAACTCATGACCGACATCCACTCCACCAGACCAGCGCGAAACAACCCGCCCATTGCCATGAGCATCAGGCTCACCGTGCAGTTGCCACCCACCCAAGTCGTCGTGCCCTTGTTCAAGGCGGTATCGATCACCGGTCGATTGACAGGATCGAGAATGAGCACAGCCTCGTCCTTCATGCGAAGTGCAGAGGCTGCATCGATCCAGTGGCCCTTCCAGCCCGAGGCGCGAAGCTTTGGATAGATGTCGTTGGTGTAATCGCCGCCTTGGCAGCTAATGACGATGTCCTGTGCTGCGAGGGCATCAACATCATCTGCCGATTGAAGGGTGCCCTTGTGGCCCTCGAATACCGGCGCTGGCGCCCCCGCATTCGAGGTTGAAAAAAAGGTGGGGACGATCTTCTTGAAATCGCCCTCTTCTTGCATGCGCTGCATGAGCACCGAACCCACCATGCCCCGCCAACCAACCAGACCCACACGATTTGCAGCCATCATTGCGCTCCCAAGGCCGCCACCACGGCCGAACCCATGGCGGCCGTTCCCACACGCTTGGAGCCCGGCCGATCGATGTCTCCCGTGGCCAATCCATCGGCCAAAACCTTGCGGACAGCCGCCTCGATCCGGTCGGCCTCGGCCGCCATGTCAAAGCTGTATCGAAGCATCATCGCCGCCGACAAAATGGTTGCAAGAGGATTCGCAAGGTCCTTCCCGGCAATGTCGGGCGCCGAACCGTGAATGGGCTCATAGAGTCCCTTGTTGTTTGCATCGAGCGAGGCCGAAGGCAACATACCAATCGAACCGGTGAGCATCGATGCTTCATCGGAGAGGATGTCGCCAAACATGTTGCCGGTCACAAGAACGTCGAACTGCTTGGGGTTCTTGAGCAGCTGCATTGCGGCGTTGTCAACATACATATGGCTGAGCTCGACATCGGGGTACTCCTTGCCGAGTCCAGTCATAACATCGCGCCAGAGCTGCGTGGTCTCGAGGACATTGGCCTTGTCGACCGAGCAGAGCCGCCTGCCACGTTTGCGGGCGGCATCAAAGGCCACCCGACCGATGCGAATAATCTCGCTCTCACGGTAGACCATGGTGTCAAAGCCCTCGCGCTCACCGTTCTCCAGTGTGCGAACACCTCGGGGCTGGCCAAAGTAAATGTCACCGGTGAGCTCCCGAAGAATGAGCAGATCGAGGCCCGAGACCACCTCGGGCTTTAAGGTCGAGGCGCCCGCAAGCTCGGGATAAATCATCGCGGGACGAAGGTTCGCAAAAAGAGAGAGTTCTTTTCGAAGCCCAAGAATGGCCTGCTCAGGGCGCAACTCCCGCGGCAGGGTATCGAGGCTGAAGTCGCCCACCGCGCCAAACAAAATGGCATCGGCCGACTTGCACAGACGAAGGGTGGCCTCGGGCAGTGGGTGACCGCTCGCACGGTAGCCCGCCCCTCCCACTGGGGCCTCATCCATCTCCAGAGAAAAGCAGCCCTGTGAGGCCAGGCGGTGCAGAACGGCAACCGCCTGCGCAGTGATTTCTGGGCCGATGCCATCGCCTGGCAGCACGGCAACCTTAATGGTTCTCATGATGTCCTCAGTGTCTTGTGGAGGTCGGTGCCAAGCCAGGGTTTGTCGGCGAGTCGCTTGGCCTCAAAAGCACGAATCTGGTCGGCCTTCTGCAACGTTAGACCGATGTCATCCAGGCCATTGAGCAGGCAGTACTTTCTGAATGCATCGACCTCAAAACTTCTCGAGAACGATCCATCCAAGGAGGCAACGGTCTGCTTCTCGAGGTCGACGCGCAGTTCAAATCCGGGGGATGCGGCGGTCATGTCAAAGAGCTGCTGGACATCGGTCTCCGAGAGCACGATGGGCAGGATGCCGTTCTTCTGGCAGTTATTAAAAAAGATGTCGGCATACGAGGGGGCAATGAGCACCCTAAAGCCATAGTCTTCCAATGCCCAGGGCGCATGCTCACGTGAGGAGCCACAGCCAAAATTCTGCCGTGCCAAGAGAATGCTCGCGCCACGGTAACGCGGCAGGTTCAAAACGAAGTCCTGGCGCAGGGCACGCTTGGTGCAGTCCATTCCGGGCTGGCCTTCGTCTGCATAGCGCCAGGCATCGAACAAGTAAGGCCCAAAACCCGCTCGCTTGATCGACTTCAAAAACTGCTTGGGGATGATTGCATCGGTGTCGACATTGGCACGGTCCATCGGCAGCACCAGGCCTTGGTGAATCGTAAGAGGCTTCATGCCATGCTCCTGACATCAACAAAATGACCAGCAATCGCGGCAGCCGCAGCCATTGCGGGCGAGACCAAATGGGTGCGTCCACCCGCGCCCTGCCGGCCCTCGAAGTTGCGATTGCTTGTCGACGCACAGCGCTCGCCGGGTTCGAGACGATCGGCATTCATGGCCAGGCACATTGAGCAGCCGGGCTCTCTCCACTCAAAGCCCGCCGCGGTGAAAACCTTGTCGAGTCCCTCGGCCTCGGCCTGCGCCTTCACAAGACCAGAGCCTGGCACCACAAGCGCGAGTTTCACGGAGTTGGCTTTGCGCTTGCCCTGAACCACCTTGGCAGCGGCACGAATGTCTTCGATGCGTGAATTGGTACACGATCCAATAAAGACCTTGTCGACATGAATCTGCGTGAGTGGTGTGTTGGGGGCAAGGCCCATGTACTGAAGCGCACGCTCCATGCCCTCTTTGCGAGTTGGGTCGGCCTCTTTGGCAGGGTCTGGAACCGAAGCGCCCACCGGCAGCACCATCTCGGGCGATGTGCCCCAGGTGACCTGCGGCTCAATGGACTCGGCGGGGATCTCAATGACTCGATCAAACCTCGCTCCCTCATCGGAGTGCAGGGTCTTCCAGTAGGCCAGCGCTTGATCCCAAGCCGCACCAGTGGGCGAAAGGGGTCGGCCCTTCACATAGTTGAGTGTGTTGTCATCGAAGGCCACCATGCCCGCGCGTGCGCCGGCCTCAATGGCCATGTTGCAGATGGTCATTCGACCCTCAATAGAGAGACCACGAATGGCGCTTCCTGCAAACTCAATGGCATACCCCGTTCCACCTGCAGTGCCGATTTTTCCAATGACCGCGAGCACGATGTCCTTGGCGGTCACTCCCAAGGGGAGCACACCATCGACACGGACCTGCATGTTCTTGGCCTTCTTCATGAGCAGGCACTGGGTGGCCAGCACATGCTCCACCTCGGAGGTACCAATGCCAAAGGCCAGGCAGCCCAGTGCCCCATGGGTGCTGGTGTGTGAATCGCCACAGACCACGGTCATTCCGGGGAGTGTGGCGCCCTGCTCAGGGCCAATCACGTGAACAATTCCCTGGCGATGGTCCTTCAGACCAAAGTAGGTGATGTCGTGCCGGGCGGCATTGGCATCGAGGGTCTCGACCTGAAGCCGCGAGACGGGATCAGCAATGCCCTGGTCACGGTTGGTGGTGGGCACATTGTGATCGACCACGGCCAGGTTGGCCGAGTTGCGCCAAAGCGAGCGGCCAGCGATATCGAGCCCCTCAAAGGCCTGGGGGCTGGTGACCTCGTGAACCAAATGGCGGTCGATATAAAGCAGGCTGGTGCCGTCGTCTTGGGTGAGCACCACATGCTCATCAAAAAGCTTGTCGTAGAGGGTTTTCAAGGCTTTGCTCATGGCTTTGCAGTTGCAAACAGGAAACCGACATTATGCCTCTGCAGCACGCGCTGCGACGACTCCTCCAAGGCTTGCAAAGGCCACGGCCACCATGAATGTGGCCTCTGGGGAGAAGGTCTCCCAGATCCAGCCCGTGGCCATTCCGCCCAGGGAGCCTCCCAGTCCATAAGAGGCCATGGTGTAGAGGGCCTGCCCCCTGGCCTGGGCCTGCCCGGGGAACCACTCACGAACCAAGGCCATGGAGGCACTGTGATGCACGCCAAAAGTCACAGCGTGCATGAGTTGCGCGATCACAATGAGAAAGAGGCCTCCTCCCGAGACCGCAATGAGACCGAAGCGCAGCGCCGTAACCCAAAAGGCCCCGACCCAACATCGAGTAAGCCCCAGCCGTTCAAACAGGGGGCGCTGGTATTGAAATAGAACAATCTCTGCCAGAACGCCAAGGGTCCAGAGCACGCCAATCTCGGTGCGAGTAAATCCGTTTTGTTCGAGCCAGAGTGAGAAGAGCGTATAGAGCGGTGCATGGGCCAAGAGCATCAAGAACGAGGCCAAGAGAAACAACCGAACTTTCGGCTGCGCAAGAATGAGGCGCAGGCCCACTGGCGCCTCATCGTGAAGTTGGGCCGCGCGAGCAGGCAGCGCAAGGGCCGAGACGGCAACAATGGCCAGCGCAAGAGTGAGCAGGGCCGGCAGGGTCTCGACACCCATGCGGTCGAACCAGAGACCCGCGAGCAAGACCGCTGCAATGAATCCAATTGAACCCCAGACCCGCATGCGTCCGTAGGTGCCCAGGTCTCCCTTACTCGTCTGAAGGGCAAGTGACTCGGCAATGGGAATCTGGCCGCTTAAGAAAAAACTCATCAAGCAGAGCACCGCGAAGAGCCCCCAGAAAGACCAATCGAGAAGCAACAGCGTGGCGCTGATGGCTGCGGCCACAGCCGCCCATTGCACAATTCGCGGCACGCGTCGCGGACTGGAATGATCGGCGAGCCAGCCCCAAGCGGGAGGCCCCACTACGCGGGCCCACTGCATGGGAGAGACCAGAATGCCAATCTCCGTGGGCGAGAAGCCGCGCCCATTGAGCCAGAGTGAGAGGTAGGGCGAGAAGAGCCCCACGTATGCGAAGTAAGTGCCGAAAAATGCGGCCACGCGCCGCGCGCCGGCGTTCAACCCTTGATTCGAGGCGTGGGAACCGAGACGCCCGAATTCTGTGCGCGATGCCGAAGGGCGTGGTCGATGAGGACCAAGGCGAGCATGGCCTCGGCAATGGGCGTGGCCCGAATGCCCACGCAGGGGTCGTGCCGCCCGTGGGTCTCGACAACGGTGGGATTGCCCTGCAGGTCAATGGAGCGTCGTGGTGTGCGAATGCTGGAGGTCGGCTTAATCGCAATGGAGACCGTGATGTCTTGACCGGTGGAGATTCCACCAAGCACACCACCGGCGTTGTTGCCCACGAAGCCCTCGGGTGTGAGTTCGTCACCATGCTCAGAGCCCCTTTGGGCCACGCTGGCAAAGCCCGCGCCGATCTCCACACCCTTAACTGCATTGATGCCCATCATGGCGTGGGCAATGTCTGCATCGAGGCGGTCGAAGACCGGCTCTCCCCAGCCCACAGGAACTCCGCTGGCCTCGATAGAGATTCGAGCGCCACATGAGTCGCCTGCCTTGCGAAGGGAGTCCATGTAAGCCTCGAGTGCCTCAATTTGCGAGGCATTCGCCGCAAAAAATGGATTGTTGGGCACATGGTCCCAGCCCTCGAAGGCCACAGGAATCTCACCGAGTTGCGTCATATGGCCGCGAATCTGAACCCCAAAGTTCTCGATCAGCCACTTTTTTGCAATGGCCCCGGCCGCCACGCGCACTGCGGTCTCACGCGCCGATGAACGGCCGCCACCCCGGTAGTCGCGAATGCCGTACTTGTGCCAATAGGTGTAGTCGGCGTGGCCCGGGCGGAAAGTCTGTGCAATATCTGCGTAGTCTTTGCTGCGTTGGTCTTGGTTGCGAATGAGCAGTGCAATGGGCGCACCAGTGGTCTTGCCCTCGAAGACCCCCGAGAGGATCTCGACCGAATCGGGCTCTTGGCGCTGGGTAACGTGGCGCGAGGTACCAGGCCGACGCCGATCGAGCTCGGGCTGAATATCGGCCTCAGAGAGGACGAGCCCTGGGGGGCAGCCGTCGACCACGCAGCCAATGGCCGGGCCGTGGGACTCTCCAAAAGAGGTCACCGCAAATAGAAGACCGAAGGTATTGCCTGACATAGATGGGAAGTTTAGACCCTTGGGGA
>JBJOGU010000127.1:0-3124 GCA_046048075.1 Pseudomonadota bacterium | reverse complement strand
AGCACGAAGGCGGGTCAAGGACACAAGGACATTCCCGTGGACATGGCCGGTGTGATCGTGCGCCCGGGGGAGTGGTGTGTTGCAGATGTCGATGGCGTGCTCATTTCTGACACCCCTCTGTAAGCCTCACCGGACATTTGCACGATTCATTGAGCTGGGTTGAGCGAGTTGAAAATCGATTGTCAAGCCGAGAAGAGCGCCTGGTCACTTTTTGAGCAGGGCAGTCCACAGCCCATGACGGTACTCATTTTTGAAACAAAACCTCTCGTTGTCCACACCTGCTGGGGATAACTTTTTTTTTCGAGATTGAATGTGAGCAAGAAACAGTACGACGAGTCCTCGATACGAGTCCTTAAGGGGCTTGAGCCGGTGCGGCAGCGGCCGGGAATGTACACGCGAACAGAGAACCCATTGCACATCGTGCAAGAGGTGATCGACAACGCCGCAGACGAGGCCTTGGCGGGACATGCACGCACCATTCTGGTGACTCAACACCTCGATGGCAGTGTGAGCGTGGCCGACGATGGGCGTGGCATCCCAGTGGGGCCGCATCCCGAGGAAAAAATTCCGGTCGTTGAGATTGTCTACACCCGTCTGCATGCCGGTGGAAAGTTCGATAAGTCCTCTGGAGGTGCCTATGCATTCTCTGGTGGCTTGCACGGTGTGGGTGTCTCGGTGACCAATGCGCTCTCGACGCGACTCGAGGTCAATGTCTGGCGCGATGGTGGCCAGTGGGCCATTGCATTCGAGGGTGGCGAGCGGGTCTCTCCGCTCAAGAAGATCGGTTCGAGTGATGGCGCCACAGGCACACGCGTTCAGGTCTGGCCGGATGCGAAGTATTTCGATGACAAGAGCATTCCACTGGCGGAGTTGGCGAGAAGCCTCAAGGCGCGGGCCGTGCTTCTCCCGGGGGTGACAACGAGCCTGGTCATCGAGAAGACGGGTCAGCGTCAAGACTGGCGCTACGACGGTGGGCTTGAGTCGTATCTGATGGAGTCCATTGAGCACGCCGATCTCGTGGTGCCCGTCTGGGCCCAAGAGGGTTACATCGGCGCGGGCGATGACACCTTCGCCGAGGGCGAGGGGGGCCAGTGGGTGATGGCATTCACCGCAGAGGGCAATGTGGTGCGCGAGTCATTCGTGAATCTCATCCCCACCTCTGCGGGCGGAACCCATGAGGCGGGTCTGCGCGAGGGGGTCTTTCAGGCGGTCAAGGGATTTATCGAACAACACAGCCTGCTGCCCAAGGGAGTGAAACTTCTGCCGGAGGATGCGTTCTCGCGTGTGAACTTTGTGTTGTCGGCAAAGGTGCTCGATCCGCAGTTTCAGGGGCAGACCAAAGAGAAGCTCACCAGTCGCGATGCCCTGCGGCTCATCGCGTCTCAGGTCAAAGGTCCACTCGAGCTCTGGCTCAATCGTGATGTTGAGTCGGGCAAAAAAATTGCCGAGTTGGTCATTCGTGCGGCGCAGTCGCGGCAGCGCTCGGCCCAGAAGGTAGAAAAAAAGAAGAGCTCGGGTGTAGCCGTGTTGCCAGGCAAGCTCACCGACTGCGAATCGACCGATATTGCTCGCAATGAGATTTTTCTTGTCGAGGGCGATTCGGCCGGTGGCTCAGCCAAGATGGGTCGCGACAAAGAATCCCAGGCGATTCTTCCCCTGCGGGGCAAGGTGCTCAATACCTGGGAGGCCGAGCGCGACCGCTTGTTTGCGAATGCCGAGGTCCACGACATTGCAGTGGCACTTGGCATTGATCCCCACGGCACGAACGACACCGTGGATTGGTCGTCCCTTCGCTATGGCAAGGTCTGCATCTTGTCCGATGCCGACGTGGACGGTGCCCACATTCAGGTGCTGTTGCTCACGCTCTTCTTCAAGCACTTCCCGCAGCTCATCGATCGCGGACATGTCTATGTGGCCCAGCCCCCGCTCTTTCGCGTCGACGTAGAAGCCAGGGCCAAGAAGCCCGCGCGCAAACTCTATGCCCTCGACGAAGGGGAGCTCACGCATATTCTCGACAAGCTTCAGCAGGAGGGCCTCAAAGAGAACGCCTGGAGTATTTCTCGATTCAAGGGACTGGGCGAGATGAGTGCCGAGCAATTGTGGGAGACCACACTCAACCCCGATACGCGCCGGCTCATGCCGATCTCGCTGGGTGCGCTCACCGTGGTTCAGACCGCAGAGCGATTCAATCTTTTAATGGGAAGAGGCGAGGCCTCGTCTCGAAGGCAGTGGCTCGAGGAGCGAGGGCATGAAGTGGAGGTGGATGTCTGATGGGCAATGAATCGTTGGGACTCTTTGAGGACCCCCCCCTGAACCCTTCTGTGAACCCCTCAGCCAAGCCGCCCCCGGCACCTCCAGCAGGCCCGCCTGCAGGTTCACCTCAGGGTGGCTCGCCCGATGGCGAAATGTCATTGGCCGATTTCGCTGAACGGGCTTATCTGGACTACGCGATCTCCGTGGTCAAGGGTCGCGCACTGCCCGATCTCTGCGATGGCATGAAGCCTGTGCAGCGACGAATTCTCTATGCCATGGATCGGATGTCTCTGGCCGCCAATGCCAAGCCGGTAAAGTCGGCCCGGGTGGTGGGTGATGTGCTCGGAAAGTTTCACCCCCACGGCGATCAGTCTGCCTACGATGCATTGGTTCGGCTTGCGCAAGACTTCAGTCTTCGCTACCCGCTCATCGATGGACAAGGCAACTTCGGTTCGCGAGATGGCGATGGGGCGGCCGCCATGCGTTATACCGAGGCACGCCTGACGCGTTTCTCGGAATTGCTCTTGTCTGAAATTGACGAGGGCACAGTGGAGTTCGGCCCGAACTACGATGGCTCGTTCCAAGAGCCGCTGCAGCTGCCGGCTCGTCTGCCTGTCTGCCTTCTCAATGGCTCGTCGGGCATTGCAGTGGGCATGGCCACAGAAATTCCGTCGCACAACCTTCGTGAAGTCGCCGCGGCAACACTGGCCCTCATGGAGAAGCCCTCGATGGGCATCGATGAACTCTTGCAGCACCTGCCAGGGCCCGACTTTCCTGGCGGAGGTCAGATTATCTCTGCGCCAGAGGAGATCGCTGCGGCCTACTCATCGGGGCGTGGTTCGATTCGCATGCGGGCGCGTTGGGTCTTCGA
>JBJOGU010000126.1:0-3600 GCA_046048075.1 Pseudomonadota bacterium | reverse complement strand
ATTACGCCGCTGCTGGCCCTCATGGCAATCCTTGCCGGACTCTTTGCGGTGCTCGTCACCCCCCGGGAAGAGGAGCCCCAAATCAATGTGACCATGGCCAACGTCATCATTGCCTTCCCAGGCGCTGCGGCCAAAGACGTCGAGCAGATGGTCTCTGTTCCAGCGGAGCAGGTCTTGGCCCAGATCTCGGGCGTCGAGCACGTGATGTCGGTCTCACAGACCGGGCTCTCTGTGATTACTGTTCAGTTCGAGGTGGGCGTTCCCCGAATCGAGGCCTTGGTTCGGCTTCATGATGTGGTCTCGGCAAACTCCGACTGGCTGCCTCGTGGACTTGGTGTGCTGCCACCTGTTATCAAGCCCAAGGGCATCGATGACGTGCCGGTGGTCTCCCTGGTTCTGAGCAGCAAAGATCCAAAATTCGACCGGCTCGCCCTCGAGCAACTCGCCACCCGGCTCGAGACCCACATCAAGCGAGTCGAGGGCACCCGCGAGGTCAACACAATCGGAGGGCCAAGGCGCGCGATCCGTGTGGAGCTCGACCCCACTCGTTTGGTTCAGCGGGGCTTTACCGTGATGGATGTCGAGCAGTTGCTCATGGCCGTCAATGCGGGCAGCCCCATCGGCGACCTTCTAAGCGGTGAGCAGGCGATTGCAGTCGAGGCCGGGCCTTTCCTTCGCAGTGCGCAAGATGTTGGCGATCTGGTTCTTGGCGTTCGGGCGGGCAGCCCCGTTTACCTGCGCGATGTGGCCCAGGTGGTGGATGGACCCGCCCAGGTTCGTCGACTGATTTGGCACACCGAGCGTGCCGCCTCAGGCGAGATGTCGGCACCACTGCCGGCTGTGACCATTGCCGTCACCAAGAAGCCCGGTGAAAACGCTGTGAATGTGGCCTCAGACATCGAGCAAGTCATCGAGAGATTGAAGGCCGGAACGATTCCCGAACAGGTTCAAGTCAGCGTGAGCCGCAACTACGGCGAAACCGCCGATCAGAAGGCCAAGCAACTGATTCAGAAACTGCTGTTCGCCACTGTGTCGGTGGTGGCATTGGTTTACTTGGCGCTGGGTCGGCGAGAGGCTGTCATTGTCGGGCTCGCGGTGGTCTTTACCCTGGCTGCAACCATGTTTGCCTCTTGGGCCTACGGTTTCACCATCAACCGAGTCTCGCTATTCGCACTCATTTTCTCGATTGGGATCTTGGTCGATGACGCCATTGTGGTGGTCGAGAACATTCACCGCCACCAAGCCATTTTCCCGCACAAGACGCTTCTGCAGATCATTCCTGCGGCGGTCGACGAGGTCGGCGGGCCCACCATTCTTGCGACATTCACTGTCATTGCCGCACTCCTGCCCATGGCCTTTGTGTCCGGTCTTATGGGCCCATACATGAGCCCCATTCCCATCAACGCAAGCATGGGCATGTTGATATCGCTTGCGGTGGCATTTGTCATTACGCCTTGGATGGCCCAGCGCTGGATGAAGCAGAGTGCGAGCGCGGGTCAGGCCGTCGACCCAGACCATGTGGCCGCATTGGACGCCCAAGGCCATGAGCATACGTCCCCCGTTACGCGATGGCTCGCGCCCCGGTTCGAGCGTGTCTTTGCTCCGTTTTTGGGTGACGATGGAATCAAGAATCGCAGGCTTCTGGGACTTGCTGTCGCGGGCCTCATCGCGGTCTCGGTCGCCCTGCCTGCGGTGGGATGGGTTGTGCTGAAAATGCTCCCCTTCGACAACAAGAGCGAGTTTCAGGTGGTGCTCGACATGCCCGCTGGCACTCGCCTCGAGAAGACCGACATGGTGCTCAGGGAGATGGTGTCATCGCTCGCCAAGTTCCCCGAGGTTCAAAGCACACAGACTTACTCGGGTGTCGCAGCACCCATCAATTTCAATGGACTTGTGCGGCAGTACTACTTCCGTCAGGCACCCCATCAGGGCGACATCCAAGTCAATCTGGTGGACAAGTCAGATCGCTCCGAGAAGAGCCACGCGATTGCCACTCGGGTTCGGCCTGAGTTGGTTCGTATCGCCCGCTCGCATGGTGGCAATGTGAAGGTGGTCGAGGTGCCGCCGGGCCCGCCGGTGTTGGCTCCAATTGTTGCGGAGATCTATGGCCCCACCGAGGAGTCACGGCGCGCTGCAGCCCAGGCATTCCGCGCAAGTCTGGAGGGCACACCAGGACTGGTCGATGTCGATGACAGCACGACCGCGAAGGCACCCAAGAAGGTCTTGGTGATCGACCGACGCAAGGCCTCGCTCATGGGTGTGCCACAGCAAGTCATTGTTGAGACACTTCGTGCAGGACTATCGGGGGATGAGGCCGCTTATCTGCACGATGCTTCGAAGATCGCAGTCCCCGTTATCGTGCGACTCCCGCAAGCGCGCCAGGAGAATTTAGAGGCCTTGCTCTCACTGACCGTGCGCTCGGTTACCCGAGAGACTGTTGCATTGCGTGAACTTGTCTCGATCGTCGATGCCGATCGGGAGCAGATCATCTACCGCAAAGATCTTTTGCCGGTTAACTTCGTTGTGGCCGATGTGGCTGAAAAGTACGACAGCCCCTTGTATGGGCTCTTTGCTGCTCGGTCAAAGGCGATCGAGGGCGCGGGCATTGCTGCGGATGCCGAGTTCTTTATCAAGCAGCCGGACATCGCACACGAGAGGCTCGCAGTGAAGTGGGACGGCGAGTGGCAGGTGACTTATGAAACCTTCAGGGACATGGGTGCCGCGTACCTGGTGGGTCTGATTCTCATTTACCTGCTCGTGGTGGCCCAGTTTGGTTCCTACCTCACGCCGCTCATCATCATGGCACCCATTCCTTTAACCGTAATTGGTGTGATGCCCGGCCATGCCTTGCTTGGTGCGCAGTTCACTGCCACTTCAATGATTGGCATGATTGCCTTGGCGGGAATCATTGTGCGCAATTCCATTCTCCTGGTCGACTTCATCAATCTGCAGTTGGCCCAGGGTGCTGAGTTCAAGGATGCGGTGGTCCAGTCGGCAATCACGCGCTCTCAGCCCATCATTCTGACTGGTTTAGCCGCAATGACGGGGGCTTTCTTCATTATCGATGACCCCATTTTCAACGGGCTCGCCGTCTCGCTCATATTCGGCATTCTCATCTCCACCATTCTCACTCTGGTGGTCATTCCCTTGCTTTATTACTCGGCCAATCACCGCCGGGTGCATTTGTTGGTTCAACAATCTTCATAGGAGGAGTCACCATGACCACATGGCGCGTTGTACGAGTTGTCGCAGGTTCTTTTATTCTTCTCTCTCTGCTCTTGGGCGTGCCCACAAGCCCACTATTTGTGCATGAGGCATGGCTTCTTTTCACCGCATTCGTTGGTGTAAATCTGCTGCAGAGTGGGCTGACCCAGTGGTGCCTAATGGAGCGGATACTGCGCAAGGTTGGCCTCAAGGCCGGCGCGTAAGAGGGCTCGTCATGCAATTGGCCCAGCAAATTTCTCGTCTCTTGGGCGGTTGGCTGCTTGCGGTCGCTGCGGCTGCGGCCCAGGCCCTTCCTATGAGCGAGGTCTACCGAAACGCTCAGCAGCGCGACCCCGGCTATTTGGCGAGTCTTAAGGCACTTCGGGTGGGCGAGGC
>JBJOGU010000125.1:0-5780 GCA_046048075.1 Pseudomonadota bacterium | reverse complement strand
CCTCGAGGGCTTTAGCCACCACAGACTTTTGAACGCACTCAATAGCATCATCGGCAGCAGCCCGCCGACTTTAAGCCTCAAGCGACTCATCGAATCGGTGGCGCATTCCGACGCCACCGTGCTGATTATTGGGGAGAGTGGCACCGGAAAGGAACTGGTGGCCAAGTCTCTGCACGACTGCTCGCCACGCGCTGAAAAGAACCTCGTGCCAGTGAACTGCGGGGCCATTCCCCGGGAACTGATCGAGAGCGAACTCTTCGGCCACAAGCGCGGCTCCTTCACGGGCGCTGTGGCCGACCGGGTCGGCCGTTTCGAGCTGGCCCATGGCGGCACCCTTTTCTTAGACGAAATCGGCGACCTGGCCCTGGACATGCAGGTCAAACTGCTGCGGGCCATCCAAGAGCGGGTGGTCGAGCCTGTGGGGGGTGGCAAGCCCGTCAAGGTCGATGTTCGTGTCGTGGCCGCCACCCACAAAGATCTGGAACAAGAAGTCGAGGCCGGACGATTCCGGGAAGACCTGTATTACCGGTTGAATGTGCTGCCACTCGCCACGCCCCCCCTTCGTGAGCGACGTGAGGATGTACCCGCCCTGGTTCGCCACTTTGCCAAGCTGCATGCGAGCCGAGGTCAACCACCGATTGAGCCCTCGCCCGCCCTCATCGAGGCGCTTATGGGCTACCCGTGGCCGGGTAACATTCGGGAACTCTCGAACCTCATGGCCCGATTCAGTGCCCTGTTTGCGGGACGCAAGGTCTGCCTGAAGGACATCCCTCGGGAGATGCTGCCCAAGGGCCTTCGCAATGCGCCAGGGGTCGAGGACACGCCCACTGTTCGCGCTGCACCGCCCTCGGACACAACCGCTTCAGCCCGAGTGACCCAGACCCAAGAGCCCGACGAGCAAGATGCCCTGCTGGGCATCACCTCGCCAGCCGAGCCCATTGTGGCGAAACCGTCGCGTCCTCTGGTGGCGCCCGGTGATTACAACCCCGTAGAGGACCTCATCTCATTGGCCCAGGGGGCGCCGCTCGTGGTCTTGGATGGGGTTCCCCTCAAGAAGCGAATGACAGACATTGAGCGCGCCCTCATTGAGCAGGCCCTGGAACAGGCCGACGGCAATGTGTCGAAAACAGCTCGCCTCTTGAGCGTGCAGCGCACCACGCTGATTGAGAAAATCAACAAATACGATCTCAAGTGCAAGCCTGAGGCAGACGCGCCCTAGCGCACCTTTGACCGAGAGACGTCTACGGGTCGAACCCGATCAGCCGTCGACAATCACCTCAATCCGACGATTCCTTGCGCGGCCCTGCGGGGTGGCGTTGTTGTCCACCGGACGTGTGTCGGCATGGCCACTCACACTGATGCGATTCGGTGCCACGCCCGCGCGGGCGGAGAGGAAATCGGCCACGGCCGATGAGCGGGCCGCCGAGAGGTCCCAGTTCGACTTGAACTTGGGGTTCTCAATGACGGGCACGTTGTCGGTGTGGCCCTCGACCTTCACACTGCCCTTGCCGTCTGCAATGGTCTTGCCCACTTTTTGCAGCAAGGGCAGAAAGGTGGGCTGCAGATCGGCCTGGCCGGAGACAAACGAGCCTTGCTCTGCCAAGCGAATGACAATCTTTGACCCATCGCGCATGACCTCGGCCTGACCCGCCGCGATCTCCTTGGCCAGGTCGTTCTTGATGCGTTCGAACTGGGCGTCCTTCTCAGCGTCGTCCATGCCCGAGCCAGACTTGCCGGCGGCATTGGCGCCGGCCGGCGAGGCCTGCTTGTCAGACGGTGCCTGACGCACCTCCACCTGGGCTGTGACCTGACTCTGGGCCTCGGCCACCTTGGCAAAAATCTCGAGCTGCTCTTGTGGCACCACGCCGGCGGTCTTCTCGCCCTTCTCACCCGCGCCGCCACCTGCGCCCGGGTTCTGGGCCACAGGCGGGTTCATCTGAACCACCACCTTCTGGCCCTCGGCCTTGACCTCCACCAGGCCCTTGGCCACCTCTTGTGCAAGGGCCTTCTCAACCGCCTTGGCCGCCTTCTCGGTGGCCTCGTCCGAGGTCTTTGTCTCGGTCTTTAATTCCACTTCCCGTTGGGTTTCATCGGTGGTCTGCTGGCGCACCGTGTTGACCGGTGTAGGCTCGGCCACGGCCGGCGAAAACTGTTGGGCAATGAGACTGGTCGCCTTGGGTGGCTCCACCGTGGGAATGAGCCGCTGCACACCAAAGGAGTTCTTGAGCGAGCCCGAGATCTGCTTGAACTTGGGCACGTTCATTTCGGCAAACGAGAGAATCAGCACGAAGAAGGCCATGAGCAGCGTGGCCATGTCGGCGAAGGTGGCCATCCAGGCGGGCGCACCCACGGGCGGGCAGTCCGGGCATTCCTCGCACTTCTTCTCCTCCGGCTCGTCGGCGGCCGGCGGCGGTGCCTCCTCCTCTGCAGGTGCCGGCGGCGCTGGCGCAGCCTCGGCTGCTGCCTCCTCGGGCGCCAGCTCGTCTTCCGGCTTTTTGTTCTCGTCGTCTGCCATGAGGGTTAGCCTGCGATGGCCTCAAGCTTCTTCTGATCTTTCGGGGCCACATAGCCCGCCAGAATGGTGGGCAGCATGCGGGGGTTGCCGCCGCCGGCGATGAAGTTAAGGCCCTCAATGATCAGCGCGTTGTTGGTCGAGGTGGCGCTGTCGAGGTTTTGCACCTTCTGAATGACCGGGATGCAGATCATGTTGGCAATCACCGCGCCGTACATGGTCGTAAGCAAGGCCACCGCGAACGCAGGGCCAATCGATTTCGGGTCGCTCATGTTGCCCAGCATGATCACCAGGCCCACGAGCGTGCCGATCATGCCCATGGCCGGGCCAATCTCTTTGATGGAATCCCAGACGGTCAGGGCTGTCTTGTTCTGGGCTGCAATCTGGGCGGCCTCGATCTCGAGCGACTTCTGAATGAGCTTGGGATCCGTGCCATCGACCATCATGCGAATGCCCTTGGCCATGAACTTGTTGCTGATTTCCTGGCCCTCGAGTGCGATCATGCCGTCCTTCTTGGCGATGGTGCCAAGCTCGACAAGCTTCTCGATGAGCTGAACGGGCGTCTCGAGCTTGAACTTGATCGTCTTCATGGCGGTGCTGATGGCACCAATGAACTCCGGAATGCTCGACCGAGCCAGCACGGCAAATGCCGTGCCGAGCACCACAATGTAGACCGATGGCATGTCAATAAAAGGACCAGGGTCTCCCATGGCCATGATCACCATGGCAAAGGCGCCTGCTAGCCCAATGATTGTTGCGATATCCATTGCTGTCGAACTCCTACGTTAAAGAGGCTGTCGTATAGTCTTAAAACAAATCTTCATGTCAGGAAAACGTCTTGCTTCCCGCTCATCTGACACACGATAGTGCAAAAATTGTTCCAAAAGCGTTGCCGTTTGTCATGGTTTTTCTGGCCTTGGCGGGCTGCGCGGACACCCGAAACGCTCCCCGTTGCGATGCCCACTTCAAAGCGGGCGAAATGCGGGAGTATGTGCTCGAAAATGACAGTGTGGTTCGAGATGGCCGCTCGGGCCTGAAATGGTTCCGCTGCGCGGCCGGCCAGACCGTACAGGGTGGTGTCTGCCTGGGAGACCCGCTTCGGCTCACCTGGGACGAGGCCAACCGCTATGCCGACGAGTTCTCGCGGGCCTCGGGCAAGGCCTGGCGCCTGCCCACCTACGGGGAAATGAAAGACGCGAGCGAGGCCGACTGCCAGAACCCCGCCTACAACCCGAACGCCTTCCCGAACCTTCCCATCGAGAACTTCTGGACCTCGACCGAGCAGATCGGAACGATCGGCCAGGCCTGCCAGGTCTTCAGCTACACCGGTCATGGCCACTGCCGTGCCTTCAAGCGAGATGGGTATCTCCTCATGCTTGTGACCGATCAGTAAACACCAACGGCCGTCGCGCCTTACGGCGTGGCAGTGCCTGTGGGCCGCTCCGCCCGAGGAAAGGCCACCGCCTTTTCTTGCGTATTCCGGCGTGTGGCCGCCTCCAGCGCCTCCCGATAGCGCTGACGCTCTAGCACGATGAGGGCCTCCACCTCTCTCTTCAGGGTATCCACATTCGTGCCCACCCGCTTGAGGTCCTGCACCTCCTTGTTCACGGCCGCAATCTTGCCGCCCGTCTCACCCAAGGCCTTGGTCTGACTCGCCACTTGGCCATTCAGAGACTTCACCTGGCCACTCAAGGCATTGACATCCTGCAGCAGTTTGGCGAGCTGCGGGTCCGGCTTGGCCGGGGCCTTGGCCGCCTCGAGCAGGGCCTTGGACGACTCTGCCGTGGCCTTTTTAATCTCTGCATCGCGCTTGGCCGCCTCTTCCTGCATGGCCTTGAGCGCGGTGCCCAGTTCCACCACCTTGGCGGAAATCTCGGACTGGGCCGTCATGAGCCCCTGGTTCTTGTTCGACAGGGCCTTGATGCTCTCGCCCACGGAATCGACCGTCCCCAGGCTGTCTTTGAGGCCAATGGCCTGCGTGCCGATGCGAACAAGCAGGGCGTCGGCCTGGTTCACACGCTGGTTGAGCTGAATGGTCATGGCGATGAGCGCCCCGGAGGCGCCCAGGAAGATGAAGCCCGCCACACCCAATAGGATGGAGGACATCTTCGTGCCCGCCTGAGACCCCTTGGTGAGCTTGGTGGCGGCATCCGTGAGCGACTTGTGGCTCAGGGATGCAGAGCTCGCCGCCTTGTTGGCCACCTCGGCGGCATCCAGCACCGTGGCAATGATCGCCTGCAGCTGCTCGGCCGCCTTCTCCGCCTGCTTTCGAGCCTCGATGTGCGACTTCTCCGCCGCACGGAAGTCTGCCTCTGCGGCACGCAGCTCCTCAATCAGCTCCTCGTTAACAGGCTCCTCGCCAATGGCCTGCTCAAGCTCGTCGGCCAGTCCCCGGGACTGGTCGGCATCCGACGCCGCATCGGAGACGGGCTCTAGAGCTTCGGAAGTTTTTTCTTCATTGGCCATTTGCTGTCCTTTCTAGTAGGGGAAGCATCGGCAGCAGCGCCAACTTCTAGAGCCATCCCCTTGCGAATTTGGTCGGTGCGACCGCGAATGTCGGAGAGCCGCGTGTTGAGCTGCTCCACATCCTTGAACATTTCCACCGGCTGAAAGACGGGCTTGGGCACCTTGGAGAGCACCTCGTAGAGCCGGTGGGTGCGCTTGGGCGCCTCAGGGATCGGCTGCAGGATGAGCCGGTCTCGGGCCACCAGGGCCTGGTCGAGCGGCACGAAGCGGTCGCCGGGGCCACGGGCCGGGCTGCCGCCACCTTCCATCCGGTCTTGAATACCGCCGGGGCCTGCTCCGCCCGCCATGCGATCTTGAATGCCCTCGGAGGCGCCGCCCTCTAGGCGATCTTGAATGTGGTCGGCCGGCCCACCGCCAGCATAACGGTCTTCAATGGCCTCTCCGGCTCCAGCACCCTCCAGACGGTCTTGGATGCTGTCCCAGCCCCGTCCTTCGTAACGGTCTTCGACCTTGTCGCCGGCTGCACCAGAGGCATAGCGGTCTTGCGCGCCTTTGCCCTCGGGGCCACCCTCGAAGCGGTCACCTCCCATTTTGCGGGTGTCCTTGCTCTGGGGCGTCGCCTTGCGGCCCGACGCCGAATTGGTGCCCTCGACGAAGGTCACCTCATGGGCGCCCTCCGAGCGGATGATTTCAGTGTCTTTCTTGGCCATGGGCTGCTCCTGTGCGTCAGTTCGCCAATAAGGGGCGCAGGGCCGAGGCCTGCCGCACCCATGAGTCAGACGGGATGCCCTTTCGCGCAAGG
>JBJOGU010000124.1:0-5518 GCA_046048075.1 Pseudomonadota bacterium | reverse complement strand
GGATGCAATGACGGCCGCACCCGATGCGACGAAACTCGATGCGGAGCCTGCCTCGGCTGCATCATCATCGCGTCGGCCACTGCCGCGGCGGCGGCGACGGCGGCCGCGACCACCGCTCTCGTTCGACTCAGTGGAGTCGCCCGCGTCGCTTGCCTGCGAGGGCCCCTTGTTTGAGTCGGCCATGCCATTGCTTGCGTTTCCGGCCGCGGCCTTTCTGGCATCGCGCTGCTCTTTGGTCTCCCGGGGCTCACGGGGCTCCCGTGGTTCCTTGGGCTCTCGGGCCTCGTTGTTTCGATTGCCAGCAGACTTCTCTGCACGGTTCGAATCTCGGCCCTCGCGACCTTCGCGCTTGTCTCGGCCTTCGCGACCCTCTCGGCCCTCTCGGCCCTCTCGGTTGTCACGGCCTTCTTTGCTGTCACGCCCATCGCGTGCACCGCGCTCTCGACGGCCGCCGCGGCCATCGTTGCGCCCACGGCCATCGCCTCGGCCCTTTCCGTCGCCACGACCAGCTCGGTCGGCGCGGGTGGTTTTGGCGGGTTCGGATGCGCCTGCGCCAAAGAACGACAGGATTCGGCCCCAGAGCGACGGCCCTTCGGAGGACGCCTTGACGGCCCTTGGCGAAGCCTGGGGCGCGGGTGAGCTCGGGGTGATTCCCTTGACCACCGCCTCTTGGCGGGGCTTGATGGCGGCCGCATCTTCCTTGCTCAACTGATAGGGAGAGTCGGTCGCCGGCTGGTCGGCCATGGCGTAACTGGCCTTCAACTCATCGAGCCGAGGGTCGTCGTGTCGCAAGCGCTCAATGCTGTAGTTCGGTGTCTCAAGGAACTTGTTCGGAATAAGAATGATGCTGACCTTGAGCCTCGCCTCCATCTTGGCGATATCGGTTCTCTTCTCGTTGAGGAGAAAGCTGGCCACTTCCACGGGCACCTGAACATGCACAGCGGCCGTGTTCTCTTTCATGGCCTCTTCTTGAAGGATGCGCAGAATATGCAGCGCACTCGAGTCAATGTCGCGAATAACGCCGGTGCCGTTGCATCGGGGGCAGGTGATGTGCGAACCCTCGTTGAGGGCAGGGCGCAGACGCTGCCGTGAGAGTTCCATGAGGCCGAAGCGCGAGATCTTGCCCATCTGCACACGGGCACGGTCGTGGTGAAGCGCATCGCGCAGGCGGTTCTCGACATCGCGTTGGGCGCGGCTGGACTCCATGTCAATGAAGTCGATGACGATAAGACCACCGAGGTCGCGCAGACGAAGCTGCCGACCCACTTCATCGGCGGCCTCGAGGTTGGTGCGCAATGCGGTCTCTTCAATGTCTGAACCACGGGTGGCCTTGGCGGAGTTCACGTCGACTGCAACCAGGGCCTCTGTGTGGTCGATGACCAAGGCGCCGCCCGATGGCAGTTGAACCGTGCGGGAGTAGGCCGTCTCGATTTGATGCTCGATCTGGAATCGAGAGAAGAGGGGCACTTCGTCTCGGTAACGCTTCACACGGCTTGCCATGTCTGGCATGACGTGGAGCATGAATTGACGGGCCTGCTCATAGATGTCATCGGTGTCGATGAGAATCTCACCAATGTCGGGGTGGAAGTAGTCACGGATGGCGCGGATCACCAGGCTTGACTCTTGATAGATGAGGTAGGCACCGGCCTGAAGGCTGCGGGCGTCGTCAACGGCCTTCCAGAGTTGAAGCAGGTAGTTCAGGTCCCACTGAAGCTCATCAACGTTTCGACCAATGCCCGCCGTGCGGGCGATCATGCTCATCCCATTGGGGATCTCGAGCTGGTCCATTGCGTCTTTGAGCTCTTGCCGATCCTCACCCTCGATGCGGCGGGAGACACCCCCACCCTTGGGATTGTTTGGCATGAGCACCAGGTAGCGTCCGGCCAGAGAGATGAATGTGGTGAGCGCAGCGCCCTTGTTGCCGCGCTCTTCCTTCTCCACCTGCACGAGCAACTCGGTGCCATCTGCAATGGCGTCTTGGATGCGGGCGCGGCCGACATCGACGCCTGGCTTGAAGTACTCACGGGCAATTTCTTTGAACGGCAAGAAACCATGGCGGTCTTCACCGTAGTTCACAAAGCAGGCCTCGAGACTGGGCTCTACCCGGGTCACAACACCCTTGTAGATATTGCTCTTTCGCTGCTCGCGTCCGGCCACTTCAATATCGAGGTCGACGAGCCGTTGGCCATCGACGATTGCAACCCGCAGCTCCTCCGCATGGGTTGCATTGAAAAGCATTCGTTTCATTCAGACTTCTCCCTTCACGGCCCGCCTGTTGTTGGGCGGCGCCAAATAGACCCCGCGCTAGGCGAGGCTGGAGAGCGTCTGCAGGTGGTGTGGCCTAAAGAGTGCACGCATGCGCGACCCTAGGTCGGCATGACTCTGGAATGAAAGGGAAGGGGTGAACACTTCTGGTCGGCTTCCGATCTGGGAAGCTTTGGAGGAATTGGTCACGGGAACATCCACGCGATTCATCGATTCAATCTGTGCATTCTTTGGGGCCATGCACCGCCATTCGGCGCTCCATGGTCACTTACAATCTGTTACTTAGACACGTCGGGCTGCTGGTCAGGGCCAGCGGCTTCCGGAAATCCAAGCTCAGGCTCAGTACGAACGAATGGAGTATACCCCTTCTGGTCAGGTTCAGCACCTAACCATTTCCTTGGATCACCAGGGCCAGAGAATCGATAACTTTCTGATTTCTCGGCTGAAAGGGGTCCCCAAGACCCGCATCTACCGAATGCTTCGCTCGGGTGAGGTTCGTCTCAATGGCGGGCGTGTCCAGGCCGACACCCGACTCGAGGCAGGCCAGACCCTGCGAATTCCGCCGGTTCGAGTCGGCAGCACAGACCCTAGTCATGTCGATGGCGTCGTTCGTCTTGCCAAGGGGCAGAAGATGGCCTCCGAACTCCAGGTCATTCGTGAGGAAGAGGATTGGCTCGCGATCGATAAGCCGGCGGGTATGGCGGTCCATGGAGGCAGTGGGGTGTCGCTCGGGGCAATCGAGTCTCTGCGGTTGAGCCGTCCGGGCCAGGCCTTGGAGTTGGTCCACCGACTCGACAGAGACACCTCTGGACTTCTTTTGCTTGCCAAGGGGCGCGCCATGTTGCTTGCCCTGCACCGCCAGTTGCGAGAGGGGTTGATGCGCAAGCGGTATCTCGCCGTGGTGGTGGGCCACTGGAAGGTGGGCCCGCAGGGCCCCACAATGCTCATCAAGGCACCACTCAAGAAGGTGCTCGGTGGGAACGCAGAGCGGATGGTGCGCGTTGACCCCGAGGGACAGGCCTCGATGACTCGGGTTCGGTTTTTGGCGCATGGGGCCCTCTCCGATGGACGCCCCGTTTCGCTTCTGCAGTGCGAGCCGCTCACAGGTCGAACCCACCAGATACGCGTTCATCTTCAAAGCCAGGGCTTCCCAATTCTCGGAGACCCAAAATATGGAAGTCAGGATGTCAATGCCCCGGCGGCCAAGTTGGGGCTCAAGCGCATGTTTCTTCATGCTTGGCGACTTGACTTCACCTCCAGGGAGGGTCTGCGCATTCAATTGGCAGCTGAGCCCACGCAGGTCTTTCACACGCAACTGCGGCTGATGGGTTTAAATTCTCCCGTATCCCCACCCAAAGAGGATTCTTGATGGAACCCAACCCAAGCAGTCGCAACGAGTCCGAAGACGTTCCTTCGCTAAAAGAGTCGGCCCTCGAGCGACTACTCATTGAAAACCTTCGAGAGCAACGGCTGGGCCGACGATGGGCCATGATTCGCCGCGGCGTTACGCTCTTCGTTCTGTTGGCGCTTGCCATCTGGGTCTCACAATCGTGGCGCGGCGGACACTCGGCACCCATGGGTCAGCACACCGCGATGGTGAGCATCAATGGTGTGATTGAGGCCGAGGGCGATGTCGATGCGGTGGCCGTCAATGACGCGCTGCGAGCGGCCTTTGAAACCAAGGAGGCGGCTGGTGTCTTGATTCGTGTGAATTCGCCCGGTGGAAGCCCCGTTCAGTCGGGCCTCATCTTCGATGAGATTCGCCGTCTTAAGGCCCTTCACCCGAACAAGCCAGTCATTGCGGTGGTCGAGGACATTGGGGCCTCGGGCGCCTATTACGTGGCCGCGGCAGCCGACTCCATCTACGTGAATCAGGCCAGCCTGGTGGGCTCGATCGGTGTGAGACTCGATTCCTTCGGGCTCACCGAGGCCATCAAAAAACTGGGGATTGAGCGACGACTCATCACCGCAGGCGAGAACAAGGCCATGCTCGATCCCTTCCTGCCGCAGGATCCCAAGCATCGTCAGATGACCCAACAGATGCTCAATGAGGTTCATCAGCAGTTCATCGATGCGGTCAAGGAAGGCCGCAAGGACAAGCTCAAGCCCGGCCACCCGGAGGTCTTCTCAGGAATGGTCTATACCGGCGCGAAAAGTATCGAACTCGGGCTGGCCGATGGACTGGGCTCGGTTGAGAGCGTGGCCCGCGACCTGATCAAGGCAGAGGACATCGTTGACTACAGCTACGAGATGTCTGTGGCCGAACGCTTTGCCAAACGGTTTGGTGCGGCCGCTGGCGAGACTATTTGGCGGTCGATGCGCACGAGCGCAGGGGGTCTAGGCCCAGTCTGGTGAGGGCCGTCTGGCAGGCGATGAGTGGCAGCCCCACCAGGGCCGAGGGGTCGCTGCTCTCGATGGATTCAACCAGTGCAATTCCCAGCGACTCGGATTTCGCAGCGCCTGCGCATTGCAGGGGGTCGTCGAGCGCAATGTAGCGCAGCAAGACCTCATCGGTGAGTGCCTCGGCAGTGCGCCATCTCACACGGGTCGTGACCAAATCCTTAAAAAGCACCTCGCTTGCTTTTGAGAAGCAGACGGCGGTGTGGAATTCAGTGGTCTTTCCGCGTTGGTATTGAAGTTGGGCCAATGCCCGATCGCGGTCTCCAGGCTTGCCCAGGACCCGGCCCTCGCAGAGGGCCACCTGGTCCGAGCCAATCACCACGGCCTGAGGATGGGTCTCTGAGACCGCAAGTGCCTTGGCCTGCGCGAGCCTTGCGGCCATGGCCTCGGGCGCCTCGTTGGCAAGCAGCGATTCATCGACATGGGGCGCAACTGCAGTGAAGGCCACCCCAAGCTGCCGAAGCAGGGCGGCTCGAAATGGGCTTGTGGAGGCCAGAACGATGGAGGTCATGCAACATTCTCGCATCGGTCCTATGATCCTTGGATGTCTGCGATCGAGATCCCCGCCGTCGATGAGCCCATCTCTAAGCATCACTGGAAGGTGAAGTGCCCATCGGGGTTCGAACACCGGTTTCTCGTGGATGCCAATGACTTGATGGATCGGCTCAGGCCCGAGGGAGTGGCACTGCATGGGCCACTCCAGGTCGATGTGGTATTCGATGGCGAGAGGCTTCGCTTGGTGGTGTCGACCGAGATCTCGTATCCCTGCGGCCGCTGCCTTCAGCCGATTCGCCAGCCACTCTCAAGATCGATGACCTACGCCTTGTTTGACTCGGCCCTCCAGGCCGATGAG
>JBJOGU010000123.1:0-3571 GCA_046048075.1 Pseudomonadota bacterium | reverse complement strand
TGATCGCCGCGGCGCGCTCGCGCTCGGAGCTGACCATGACCGACCGCCTCGCCGGCGAGCTCATGGACGCCTCGAACAATCGGGGCTCGGCGGTCAAGAAGCGCGAAGACACGCACCGCATGGCGGAAGCCAACAAGGCTTTCTCCCACTACCGCTGGTAATCCGGAAAGAGGTCGCCCGCTATGGCCCGCGCCACTCCCCTCGAGCGTTACCGCAACATTGGCATTAGCGCGCACATCGACGCAGGCAAGACCACCACAACCGAGCGAATTCTTTTCTACACCGGCGTTAATCACAAGATTGGCGAAGTCCACGACGGTGCTGCCACCATGGACTGGATGGAGCAGGAGCAAGAGCGCGGTATCACCATCACCTCGGCAGCGACCACCTGTTTCTGGAAAGGCATGGACTCGAGCCTGCCCGAGCATCGCATCAACATCATCGATACCCCGGGGCACGTCGACTTCACCATCGAAGTCGAGCGGTCCATGCGTGTTCTCGACGGGGCCTGCATGGTCTACTGTGCGGTGGGTGGTGTCCAGCCCCAGTCTGAGACCGTCTGGCGGCAAGCAAACAAGTACAAAGTGCCTCGGCTTGCCTTCGTGAACAAGATGGATCGCACTGGTGCGAACTTCTTCAAAGTGGTCGACCAGATGAAGACCCGGCTTCGCGCGAATCCTGTACCCATCGTGATCCCGATTGGGGCGGAGGAGAATTTCAAAGGGGTCATCGACCTCATTAAGATGAAGGCCATTCTCTGGGACGAGGCCAGTCAGGGCACCAAGTTTGATTACGTGGACATCCCTTCCGAATTGGCAGCCACCGCCAAGGAGTGGCGCGAGAAGATGTTGGAGGCTGCGGCCGAGTCGAGCGAGACCCTCATGAATGGCTATCTCGAGAATGGCGACTTGAGCGAGGAGCAGGTCCACGAGGGCATCCGTGCACGCACGATCGCGGGCGAGATTCAGCCCATGCTCTGCGGCACAGCCTTTAAGAACAAGGGCGTTCAGCGGATGCTCGATGCAGTCATCCAATTCCTTCCAAGCCCAATCGATATTCCTCCCGTCTCCGGCACTGACCCCGACGGGTCGCCAGCAAGCCGCAAGGCCGACGACAAGGAAAAATTTTCTGCCTTGGCGTTTAAGCTCATGAGCGATCCCTTTGTTGGGCAGCTCACATTCATCCGTGTCTATTCTGGTGTGCTCAAGTCGGGCGACACCGTGCTGAACCCCATTAAGGGCAAAAAGGAGCGGATTGGTCGACTCTTGCAGATGCACGCGAACAATCGCGAAGAGATTTCCGAAATTCTTGCGGGCGATATCGCTGCCGCTGTCGGCCTCAAAGAGGTCACCACCGGCGAGACCCTCTGCGACCCCGATTCCGAGATCATCCTCGAGCGCATGGAATTTCCAGAGCCGGTGATTTCGCAGGCTGTCGAGCCCAAGACCAAGGCCGACCAGGAGAAGATGGGCATTGCGCTCAACCGCCTGGCCAAGGAAGACCCCTCATTTCGTGTCCGAACCGATGAAGAGTCAGGCCAGACCATCATCTCCGGAATGGGTGAGCTGCACCTCGAAATTATTGTCGATCGAATGAAGCGTGAGTTCGGTGTGGAAGCGACGGTGGGCAAGCCCCAGGTGGCCTATCGAGAGACGATTCGCAAGCCCGTCGAGATCGAGGGCAAATACGTCAAGCAGTCCGGTGGCAAGGGCCAATATGGCCATGTCTGGCTCAAGCTCGATCCCCAAACCGAGGGCAAGGGCTATGAGTTTGTCGATGCCATCAAGGGCGGTGTCGTGCCCAGGGAATTCATTCCCTCCGTAGACAAAGGCTGCCAAGACACCATGAATGCGGGTGTCCTCGCCGGCTTCCCCGTGGTCGATATCAAGGTCACGCTCTTTGACGGCTCCTATCACGACGTGGACTCTTCTCAGATCGCCTTTGAGCTGGCCGCCTCGATGGGTTTCAAAGACGGTATGCGCAAGGCCAACCCTGTCCTGCTCGAGCCGATGATGTCGGTCGAAGTGGAGACACCCGAGGACTACGCGGGCACGGTGATGGGCGATCTCTCATCACGGCGCGGAATGGTCCAGGGCATGGATGACATGCCCGGTGGTGGGAAAACAATCAAGGCAGAGGTTCCTCTTGCTGAGATGTTTGGTTATTCCACCACCCTGCGGTCTCTGACCCAGGGACGAGCCACCTACACCATGGAGTTCAAGCACTACTCCGAGGCGCCGAAGAACGTGGCCGAAGCGGTGATGTCAAGCCGCACCAAATAGCAGCCCCAGAGAATCACTGATAGAGAAGCATCAACAAGACCGACTGAATTAGCAACCGCACGATTACAGAACATTAGAAGAAAGGATTGAAGTCATGGCCAAGGGCAAGTTTGAGCGTACGAAGCCGCATGTGAATGTTGGGACGATTGGTCATGTGGACCATGGGAAGACGACGTTGACGGCGGCGATTACGACGGTGTTGTCGTCGAAGTTTGGTGGTGAGGCCAAGGGGTACGATCAGATTGATGCTGCGCCTGAGGAGAAGGCGCGTGGCATTACGATCAACACGGCGCATGTGGAGTATGAGACGCAGACGCGTCACTATGCGCATGTGGACTGTCCGGGGCATGCGGACTATGTGAAGAACATGATCACGGGTGCTGCGCAGATGGACGGAGCGATTTTGGTTTGTTCGGCTGCCGATGGTCCGATGCCGCAGACGCGGGAGCATATTTTGTTGGCCCGTCAGGTGGGTGTGCCTTACATCATTGTGTTTTTGAACAAGTGCGACATGGTCGACGATGCCGAGTTGTTGGAGCTCGTTGAGATGGAAGTGCGTGAGTTGCTCTCGAAGTATGACTTTCCTGGGGATGACACGCCGATTGTGAAGGGTTCGGCCAAGTTGGCGCTCGAGGGCGACAAGGGGGATCTGGGCGAGGGCGCGATCATGAAGTTGGCCGAGGCGCTTGACTCGTACATTCCGACGCCTGAGCGTGCGATTGATGGTGCGTTTTTGATGCCCATTGAGGATGTATTTTCGATCTCGGGCCGTGGCACGGTGGTGACTGGTCGTGTGGAGCGTGGGATTGTGAAGGTGGGCGAGGAGATTGAGATTGTGGGGATCAAGCCCACGGTCAAGACGACCTGCACGGGTGTGGAGATGTTCCGCAAGCTGCTCGATCAGGGCCAGGCCGGTGACAACGTGGGTGTGTTGCTGCGTGGTACCAAGCGCGAGGAGGTTGAGCGTGGTCAGGTGTTGGCCAAGCCCGGTTCGATCACACCGCACACCAAGTTTGAGTGTGAGGTTTATGTGCTCTCTAAAGAAGAGGGTGGGCGCCATACGCCGTTTTTCAACAACTACCGCCCGCAGTTTTACTTCCGCACGACCGATGTGACGGGTTCGGTGGAGTTGCCCTCGGGCACGGAGATGGTCATGCCGGGTGACAATGTGAAGATGGTTGTCACCTTGATTGCCCCGATCGCCATGGAGCAGGGCCTGCGCTTTGCCATCCGCGAGGGCGGCAGAACCGTCGGCGCAGGCGTCGTCGCTAAAGTCATCGAGTAAGAAA
>JBJOGU010000122.1:0-3282 GCA_046048075.1 Pseudomonadota bacterium | reverse complement strand
GGAATTGCTCGAGCAGGCATTGGCCAAGGCACAGGCCCGCCGCGCCTCGGCCACCAAGCAGGTGGAGCGCTGATTTGAACGCGGACAAACGCCTGGCGATCTTCACGCGACTCGCAGAAGCGAATCCACAGCCCACCACCGAGTTGGTCTACCACTCCCATTTCGAGTTGCTCATTGCCGTGATGCTCTCAGCCCAGGCGACCGATGTATCGGTCAACAAGGCCACCGCGGTTTTATTCAAGATGGCCAACACGCCAGAAGGCCTTCTCAAACTTGGCGAAGCCCGGGTGCGCAAATGCATCGAATCGATTGGCCTCTATCGAACCAAGGCCAAGAATGTCATGGCCACCTGCAGACTACTGATCCACCAACACGGAGGCGAAGTGCCCGAGAGCCGAGAGGCACTCGAGGCCCTCCCGGGTGTCGGCCGCAAGACCGCCAATGTAGTGCTCAACACGGCCTTTGGCTGGGAGACCTTCGCAGTCGATACCCATATATTTCGCGTGAGCAACCGCATCGGAATCGCCAAGGGCAAGACGGTTCTTGAGGTCGAGAAGCGGCTCGAGCGGTCGACGCCCGCGGGCTACCGACGCAATGCCCACCACTGGCTTATCCTTCATGGACGCTATGTCTGCAAGGCTCGATCACCCGAGTGCGGCCGGTGCACCATAGCGGATCTCTGCGAATTTAAAGGCAAGGCGCCCCAT
Source organism: Pseudomonadota bacterium (assembly GCA_046048075.1). GTDB lineage: Bacteria > Pseudomonadota > Gammaproteobacteria > Burkholderiales > Burkholderiaceae_A > Hahnella. The sequence goes on along the minus strand of JBJOGU010000122.1, from coordinate 2,575 downwards.
GCTCTTTGAACCCACTCGAGACGAGGTTCGCGGCTTCTTCATTGAGGCCTGGCGCAAGGCCCGTGTGCCCGAGCCCCTTACATCACTCGAGACCATCGCCGTTGAGTGGATCGGCCTGCATCCCGAGTACCACGGCCTGCTCGAGTCGCCGGATGTCGCTCGAGCCGCCGACTTCAGCATTGAGATGGGCCAGACCAATCCCTTCTTGCATCTGTCCATGCACCTTTCGCTCTCTGAGCAAGAGTCCATCGATCAACCCCCGGGCATACGGGCCGCACTGCAGCGCCTCTCACAACGCCTCGACGACCGGCATGAGGCCATGCACGCCGCCATGGAGTGCCTGGGCGAGGTTCTGCATAGCGCGCAGAGAAACCATTCCACGCCCGACACGCAGGCCTATCTCGACTGCCTCTTGCGGCGGGCCTCGGCGCTCGACTGAGGGACAACGAAGACACGATGTCACGTGAATAACCTACGAATCGACTTCCTCAGCCTGCGGCTGCTCCTGGCAGTGGGCCAGACGGGCTCCATCACCCAGGCCGCCCAGCAGTCCAACCTTGCCTTGGCCGCCGCCAGCGCACGGCTCAAAGAGTTGGAGGAACGACTCGGCGTGGCACTGCTGGAGCGACACGCTCGCGGTGCTCGGCTGACCGAGGCGGGGCAGTTGGTGGCCATGCGCGCCCGCTCCATCGAACAAGACCTCAGCCAGATGGGCCTAGAGATAGAGGACCTTCTTCAGGGTGTCACTGGCCATATTCGCGTGGTGGCCAATATGAGCTCGATTGCAGCGGTGCTGCCCCAAGATCTCACCGCCTTCCTCAAGGACCATCCCAGGGTTCGCATCGACCTCTCCGAGCAGACGAGCCGCGACATCCAGAGCCTGGTCGCCGATGGCCAAGCCGACATTGGCATTCTCACCTCGGCCCATTTTCGCGAGGAGCTCTTGGCGAATCCGTATTACATGGACGAGGTCGTGGCCATTGTTCCCGCCAAGGGCCGCTGGCTCAAGACGAAATCGATTGCGATGGATGATTTCTTCTCGCAAGACCTCATCATTCTTCAGGAAGGCGGGGCCATTGCGGAGTGGCTGGGTGACCTGGCCCGCAGCCGCGGCACCGTGCTTCGTGTTCGCGTACGGGCCAAGGGCTTTGACGCCTTGGCCCAGTTGGTGGCCGCCGGACTGGGAATCACCGCCCTGCCCCGTCGCGTGGCCGAGCGTTTCTCCAAGCTCCTTCGGCTGCGCATCCTCGCGCTCCCCGAGGTGGAAACCCAGCGCACCATCTCGGTCTGTCGGCCCCGCCTGGGCCATCGAGTGGCTGCAGCCTCCGATCTCTTTGACTTCCTGAGCCTTCGTCATACGCGAAGGCAGGGTCGAAAATAAAGAATTCACAGCCCAAGCACCCCGCAGTAGAGTGACTCCCATGGCGGCCATCATCCGCAGCCGCCCATACGGGGGAATGTCATGCCAACACCTGCCTCATCGGCCGGCGCACGGCTTCAGAAGGCCTTGGCCGAGGAGAAGCCGCTCCAAATCATTGGTGCCATTAATGCCAACCATGCGCTGCTCGCCCAGCGGGCGGGCTTTAAGGCCATTTACCTCTCGGGTGGTGGCGTCGCGGCCGGCTCTCTGGGCCTGCCAGACCTCGGCATCAGCGGCCTCGATGATGTCCTCACCGACGTCCGTCGAATCACAGACATCTGCGAGACTCCCCTGCTGGTCGATGTTGATACCGGCTTTGGTGCCTCCGCATTCAATATTGCACGCACCACTCGCTCACTGATTAAGTTCGGGGCGGCCGGCATGCACATCGAGGACCAGGTGGGCGCCAAGCGCTGTGGCCACCGGCCGAACAAGGCCATTGTGGGCCTCGACGAGATGGTCGATCGCGTGAGGGCCGCTGTCGATGCCCGCAGCGACCCCGACTTCATGATCATGGCCCGCACCGATGCGCTTGCCGTCGAGGGACTTCAGTCCGCCATTGACCGGGCCTGCGCCTGTGTCGAGGCCGGCGCCACTGCCATCTTTCCAGAGGCCATGACCGAGCTCGCCATGTACAAGCAATTTGCTGCTGCGGTGAAGGTGCCGGTGCTCGCCAATATCACTGAGTTCGGTTCCACACCCCTCTATACCGTCGAGGAACTTCGTGGGGCCGATGTCTCGATTGTTCTCTATCCGCTCTCGGCCTTCCGAGCCATGAATAAGGCCGCTCAAGCGGTCTACGAGGCTGTGCGTCGCGATGGCACGCAGAAGAATGTTGTCTCGCTGATGCAGACACGCCAAGAGCTCTACGACGCCATTGGCTATTGGGACTACGAGAATAAACTCGACGCCCTGTTCAACCAGAAAGGATAAGTTGCATATGTCGAACGTTGCTGAAATGCCCAATGCACCCAAGGCCAAAAAGTCCGTGGCCCTCTCGGGAGTTACCGCGGGGAACACCGCCCTCTGCACCGTGGGCCGCACGGGCAACGACCTGGCCTATCGCGGCTACGACATCCTCGACCTGGCCGCGGCCTGCGAGTTCGAGGAGGTGGCCTACCTGCTCGTTCATGGCCATCTGCCCACAGCGGCGGA
>JBJOGU010000121.1:0-5951 GCA_046048075.1 Pseudomonadota bacterium | reverse complement strand
GGCGAGATTGCGGCCCTGGCCGTCATGGATGCGCTTGCCCGGCGTCTACCGGGGGCTCTGGGCGATGACCAGTCATCGGTGCAGGAGTCGTTTATGCAGGGCTTGCTCGAGTTTCCCCAGTTCACGCGCCCAGAAGTCTTCGACGGCCGCCCCGTCCCCGAGGTGCTTTTGTCTGGACATCATGGCAAAATATCGGATTGGCGATTTTCCGAATCGCTTGCACGTACAGAGGCGCGCCGTCCTGACTTATTGGTCAAGAAAAAAGCAAAACCGAACTTGGGCGGCGCCTGAGAAATACTAAGGAAATTCAGATGAATGTCATTGATCAAATCGAACAGGAAGAGATTGCCCGTCTCGGTAAGGTGATTCCCTCCTTTGCCCCCGGCGATACCGTCGTGGTGAGCGTGAACGTGGTGGAAGGCACTCGCAAGCGCGTGCAGGCCTACGAGGGCGTGGTGATCGCCAAGCGCAATCGTGGTCTCAACTCGTCGTTTATCGTGCGCAAGATCTCGGCCGGCGAGGGGGTGGAGCGCACTTTCCAACTCTATTCACCGCTTATCGCGAAAATAGAGGTTAAGCGTCGCGGTGATGTCCGTCGCGCCAAGCTTTACTACCTGCGTGGTCGCTCCGGCAAGTCTGCTCGAATCCGCGAAAAGCTCGCAACCCGTTCGAGCGCTGCGGCCGAGCGCGATGCGGCACTTGCCCAAGAGGCGCAGGCCTAGATCAAAAGGGGGCAGGGCTTCTGACCACGCCCCGCTTTAATCCCCAAGAGGCCGAGCACCGACCGCTCGAGGCCGGCCCCGCCATCCCTGAAGAGGCCTTGCGCCCTGCGTCGCTGACCCAGTGGTGCCGGGCGGCGCAGGCGGGGCGCTTTCCTGTCTGGTCCCCCGAAGTTCTCGCCGACCGCCGCGAGCGACTCGCTAACGTTTCTGCATTTCGACCCGCCTCGGTTTTGATTGGACTGCGTCCATCGGCAGAGGGCTTCAAGCTGGTTCTCACCCAACGGCTCGGCAGCCTAATGCATCACCCCGGTCAGATCAGTCTTCCGGGCGGCGCGGCCGAGGCCAGCGATTCGGACCCTGCCTTCACCGCCATCCGAGAGGCCCATGAGGAGATTGGTCTGGAGCCACAGCAGGTGGAGGCCCTTCATTGCCTGCCGATTTATCAGACTGTTTCTGGATTTTCGGTGACGCCTGTCATCGGAATGGTGAGTGCGCAGGCCCGGTATCGACCGAATCCAGCAGAGGTTGATGAGGTCTTCGAGGTGCCCTTGTCGTTCCTCATGAACCCCGTGAATCATCAGCGAAGAGGCCTCAGGATAGAATCAGAGCCTATCGAGTTTTTTGCCATGCCCTATGAGGGGCGATTCATTTGGGGTGCCACTGCGGCCATGGTGAGAAATCTCTACCACTTTCTTTTTGCGGCATGGTCTCAACACAAAGCGTGAATGTTCTGAAGGTTTTCTCTCTCGAATGACTCTACTGGCCCTCATTATTGCCCTGGTGCTCGAGCAGCTCAGGCCCATTCGTCAGATGAATCTGATTCAAGGCTGGGTCGAAGACAAGCTCCTTGAGGTTCGTGGTGCCCTCGATCCCGAGCGCCGCCGGGCCATCTGGTTCACCTGGGCCTTCATCGTTGGGGGCGCTGCCATCGGAAGCATGGTGGTCTCGGCCTTGCTCGGCCTTATCCATCCCCTTCTCGAATTGCTTTTTGCGGTGGCTGTGCTCTATCTGACACTGGGTTTTCGCCAGTTCAGCCACTGGTTCAGTGACATCCATGCGGCCCTCAAGAATGAAGACCTTCCCGAGGCACGAAGGATTCTTGGCCAGTGGGTGGAGGAGTCCCAGGCCGATGCGGTGGCTCGCTCGGCCGCTGAGACGGGCAATGAGTCTGCGGTGGTCCGCGAGTCGATCCGTTTGGCCTTGGTTGCTGCCCAACGGCATGTTTTTGGTCCTATCTTCTGGTTCGTTATTTTGCCGGGCCCCAGCGGTGCATTGGCCTATTGGCTCAATGTCCAACTGCTCCGTGCCTGGGGTCGACCTATTGCCCAGCGCACCAGCGGCTCGGCGCCCCGGGCACTCCTGGAGTCAGAGGTCTCAGGCAGCGCTTCTGTGAGCGATCACTTCTCAGAAGTTGCTTGTCGTGCTTATAGTTGGGTCGATTGGCTGCCCGTTCGCGTCACTGCCATTATTTTCGCGATTGTGGGGAATTTTGAAGATTCCATCGCCATGTGGCGATCCCGCGTGGGCGTATCCCCTGCCATGTCTCTGGACGACACCGATCGGGTCTTGGTGGCATCCGGTGCAGGTGCCATTGGTGTTCGCCTAACGGTTCCCGATGCCCAACCAGTGGGTTCCGATCCGGATGACTGGGAGGGTCAGTCGGGGCTCTCGGCCGAACCCGATCTTCGCGAGGCCGCCGAGTACAGCATGAACTCCTCCGTTGGGCTGGTCTGGCGTGCGGTGATCATGTGGTTCTTCATCGTGTTGATCTTCTATCTGGGGCGCTGGCTGAGCTAAGCAGTCTCTCCCAGAGGCTGAGTTTGTCCTTGAGTTCCTTGGCCCATTCCACCTGCCCCTTGGTTGCCGCGGCTTCTATGGCTGCCTGAACCACGCAGCCCGGTTCATGCAAATGCGTGCAGTCTTGAAAGCGACAGAAGCCGCCTTTCTGTAGCCAAGCCCATTCGGGAAATATCGATTCAATATTCCCTCGATCCAAGTGCGAGATCCCAAAGCGTTGGAAGCCCGGTGTGTCGATGAGCCAGAAGGCCCGCTCGCCTGGGGCCTGGACCATTCGATAGGCCTGGCTACTGGTGGTCGTGTGGCGGCCCGATGAGAGTGACTCTGAGATGGCCTGGGTTTGGGCCTTGGCATCGGGCACCAGGGCATTGAGTAGGCTGCTCTTGCCCATGCCCGACTCGCCCATGAGTGCAATGCTCGGCAACTCCAACACGGACTTCGCTGCGCATTTCAATTCAATCTGGTGGTGGAGCGCATCGAGTCCATTGAGCTCTATTGAGTTCGCAAGAACCCATGGCCACTCGGGCGCGGCCTCGGGTAGCGGCTGAAGGCGCGAGAGGCTCTTCAAAGCCATCTGTGTGGGCCCATCCAAATCTGATTTATTCACCACGAGCAGAAAGGGGATCCGCTGGGCGATCAACCCCGCCATCACACGCAATGCTGTCTCGGGCGAGAAGCCGGGTTCGCCACTGAGTATCACCAGTGCGAGATCAATATTCGCAGCAAGACGTTTCTCGCGATGGCCCTCTTGTCGCAGTAAGCTGTTGCGTCTCTCGAGAACCTCGATAATCTGTGGCGGGTCGGTCTGTGCATCGAGCACCACGCGATCGTTGGTGATGGCCTCGATGCTTCGGCCCTTGAGTTGGGCCAAGACCATTGCCTCGGCCTCGACCCGCACCCAGGCGTTGGAGCCATGGGCTCGCATGACGCGGGCTATGCACCGATCGGGCGTCGGCAACTCGGGGCTCTCTCATGAAGGGGCAGCATGCTTGGGGAATCATGTCACATCCGTGCGATCATCCAAGGCTATGACTGAACAAGCCCGCAACCCAATTGCAGCGCAGCCCGCACCGAACGAGACCCATCTGGTGTGGATAGATATGGAGATGAGTGGGCTCGACCCAGAGCGGAATCGAATCCTTGAATTGGCGGTGGTGGTGACCGATTCCGAACTACAACTGGTGGCCGAGGGGCCCGTCTTGGTGGTCCATCAATCGACCGAGCACCTCGATGCGATGGACGATTGGAATAAGAACACCCATGGCCGATCGGGACTCATCGACCGCGTGAAGGCCTCCTCACTCAATGAGGAGACGGCTGAATCGGCCATGCTCACATTTCTTGCGCCCCTTGTACCCCCAGGTAAGTCGCCCCTCTGTGGTAACAGCGTTCACCAAGACCGCCGATTCATGAACCGTTACATGCCCCGACTCGAGGCCTTCTTCCACTACCGAAATCTTGATGTCAGCACGATTAAAGAGCTCGGTCGTCGTTGGCAGCCCGATCTTGTAAAGGGCTTCACCAAGAAGGGTGCGCACACGGCCTTGGCCGACATCATGGAGTCGATTGAAGAGTTGCGTTACTACCGCGCAGCAGGATTCATTGGCTCGTCGATTCGGAACAACACGTAGCGTTCGCGCTCACGCCGCTCGGCGGCCCGTCGACCAATCCAAATCAGCCGGTAATTTGGGGGCAACTGCCTCTGGGCGGTGGGCTCGGTTCTCAGTAGGAAGGGGCAGGCGCTCTTGCGGTGGGGGCCATTGCTTGCAAGGCGGAAGTCAGTTGTGGTGAGCACCAAGAGTTTGGCTGGGGTGTCGTTCTCGGGTGTGGCCACGCAGGCCGCACCGATGGGTTTTTTCATCTGTTCGGCATTGCGATGAAGAATGGCATTGAGTCCCGACACGCTGCCTTCATAGCCCTTGATGATCTGAATACCGGGCAGCCAGAGTGTGGTGAGAAGAATCCAGGCCAGGGCGAGGCCGCCCGCGCTCAGCGCCACCGGCCGCCAGAGGTGGCTGCCTGTTCGGCGGATACGCCAGATCACCAGTCCAAGCCAGGCTCCGCTCACACCAACGCCAATCAAAATTTCAGGAAGGCCTGGTCGCTCGACGCGAAGCCCGGGGGCAAGGAAATCGAGTCTCGCCACCAAATTGGGCGGGAACTGAAAATACATGGCGGTCCAGTAGAGCCAGATAAAGACCCCCAATGCGGTGAAGACCACCACTGCAAACCAGTCCAGCAGGCTTGTGAGGTTGCGGGGGATAGAGAGCAGTCCGAAGGCGCAGAGCATGGCCATCGGGGCAATTGGAAGTAGCTTAGAGGGTGCGGACTGGCCCAGGCCCAAAAGGTTTACCAAAAGTACCCCGGCGAGCATGGCCCAGAGTGCAAGGAGGTGAGGCAGGCGCAGCAACCCATGACGCTTGGCTTGTATGAGCATGGCCAGCGCAATGGGCCACAACGGCCACCAAGTCCAGGCCCATTCATTGACTGAGCGCAGTGGCGATTGTCCCTGTATTCGAAATTGGCCCAGCCACCAGGATTGCAGTGCGCTCAAGCCATCGACCATGCCCGCCAGCAGGGTCCAGCCAAGCACAATACCCAGCAGGGCGAGGCCTGCCTTCGCTGCGAAGATGCGCCAGACCAGGCGCAGGGGTGGGGCCAGCCCAACGGCCAGGGCTGCGCCGAAACCGTAGGCCAGTAATGATTCGAGCCCATCACTCAGAAGGAATGCCGCCAGGACCGAGCCCGCCATATAACCGGCGCGCTTGGGGTGTTCGGGTGCAATGGCCAATGCCCAGAGAAGCAGCGCTTGGCAGAGAAAACCAATGCTGGTTGAACCCGACTCGTGCCAGCGTTCCACACTGCCAAGACAGGCCAGACAGAGCAATACCGCGCAGTCACCCATGGTCCGACCGAAGGCATTGGCATCGGGGCCAATGCCGAGGGGGTCCACCGGCCGTGCCTCGCGACGCCGAGCCATGCGGTCGGTTGCGCGCCAGAGGGCATAGAGTCCCATCACCAGGCAACTCGCGGAGACCAGGCGCACCAGGTCATCGAAGACATCAATTGGAATGCGCCCCCCGGTCAGTGCAAGGCTTGCGAGTTCCAGTGGAAGAATGAGGAGGGCGGTCAGCCAAGCCAGCAGCGGGCCCTCTTCGGAGACAATCTGGCCGGCCAGGCTGGGAATCCATCCGCCAGTGTGGGTATCGATGTTTGCGAGGGGGCTACCGACAGTTAATGAGAGCAGGGACTGGATGAGGCTGCTGGCAACGGCAATGCCTTGGATGTCATCGCCGCGCCAGGGGCCACGTCCAAAGACGCCTGCGAGTGCAAAGGCCAAGACCAGGCCGAGCAAAAGGGGCCAGGGGATCGGCCTTGCAGCGCTGGCCGCCAGGCCGGGAAGGGGGCGTGTTTCGCCCCAGCGGGAGAGGG
>JBJOGU010000120.1:0-4874 GCA_046048075.1 Pseudomonadota bacterium | reverse complement strand
ATGAAGCCCTCGCGGTAGGGCACGTTCAAGCGCATGGCCAGTTGCATGGCCGCGGGACGGCTTGAATCGGGAATGGGCATGACCACATCAATATCACCCTTGGGAAAGGCACGGGCCACTTTTTCGGCAAGGGTCTCACCCATTCGAAGCCGGGCATCGTAGACCGAGACACCATCAATTTGGGAATCGGGCCGAGCGAAATACACGAACTCAAAGACACAAGGGTTCAGACTCGATGCGGGTGCGCAGGCCTTCGAAAAGAGCTCTCGCTCTTCGGTGATCACCACACACTCGCCTGGATTGACATCGCGAACCAACTGAAATCCCAAGGCCTCCAAGGCCACCGACTCCGATGCGAGCATGTACTCCATACCCTTGTCGGAATCCCGCTTGCCGAGGACCAGCGGGCGAATGCCATAGGGGTCTCGAAATCCAATGACCCCAAAGCCGGGAATCATCGCCACGCAGGCGTAGGCGCCACGGGTGCGTCGCTGCAAGACCGATACGGCAGCAAATACGGCATCCGGGTCGAGATTCAAACCATGCACGGCCTGCTGCAATTCATGGGCAAAGACATTCAGTAACACCTCGGAATCGGACTCGGTATTAATGTGCCGCCGATCGCGCTGGTACATGTCCTCTTGCAACTCAGTGGCATTGGTGAGGTTGCCGTTATGACCCAACACAATTCCAAAGGGTGCATTCACATAGAAGGGCTGACTCTCCTCCGAGCTCATGGCACTGCCGGCCGTGGGATAACGCACATGGCCCACACCCATGTCTCCCAAGAGATTGCGCATGTCTCGCGTACGGAACACATCACGAACCAGGCCCATTCCCCTTGCCAAATGAACACGCTTGCCCTGGGCTGTGGCAATACCGGCAGCATCTTGACCGCGATGCTGCATTAGCAATAGCGAGTCGTAGAGCGATTGGTTGACCGGAGAGGTGGCAACAATTCCAACGACAGCGCACATAGCCTAGGGCCTTCCTAGAATTTCGATGGGAGGAGATGCAGGGGTCTCAAGTGAAACACGAGAGGCAATAAAGGCAGGCAGCCACGGAGCGGCCACCTGAATCGAGAACTCGAGGGCCGGCCGAAGCCTCGCCTCCTTCCAGGTGGGCTGAGTGACCAAGGGCGTCATGGCGGCCATCACCGCAAGCACCGTGATGATGACCATCCCGCGTGCAAGTCCAAAAGAAATTCCCAGGATGCGATCAATCACATTGCCGCCCACCGCATGAACCAATCCCTTGATAGCAGCCGTGACCAATCGGCCCACCAAGAGGGTAACGATGAGCACCGCTATGAAACCCAGTGTGAGGGCAACCGCCTCGGGCACGCTGCCACGAAAAGGGTCGGCTGCAAACTCGGCAAGACGACTTGCGGCCACCAAGGCCAAGATCCAGACCGCCAGCGAGGCCACTTCTTGTATGAGCCCGCGAAGGATCGATAAGAGGATCGAGGCCAACATAATGACCGCGCAGACAATATCAATCCAATTGCCATCGCTCATGGGCAGACTCCCATTACCTCGCCCCCCTGGACTCGGGTCGAATCAAAATGGCATCGTAGCCTTGAAGCTTGGCGCGGGCACGAACGGAGTCGGCCTCGGCCGCATCAAAAGGCCCCACTCGAACACGATAGCGAACGCCATCGGCGGTGGACACGGTGGAGACAGAGACCTTGTGGCCCGATGCTTCGAGCTTGCGACGCGTGGTCTCTGCGGAGGAGCGCGTGTTGTAGGCACCCACCTGAACATAGTGACTTGGAACTGACTTGGGCGCAGGCTTGGCAGACTTAGGTGCCGCCGACTCACTGGCGACTGCTGGCGCCTTGGGGGATTCACCCTTGGGGGACGCGCCCTTGGGTGGCTCCGCCTTGCTTGCTTCGTTATTGGACTCAGGCTTGGCCGGTGGGGACTTCGCCCCAGCCACAAGGCCAGGCTCACCTGCCAAAACAGCGGGCTCATCACCGGGGCGACCCGCCTCGGGTGCTGAGGGCCAACGGAGAATAAAGTCCTGCGCGAGCGGGCGGGGTTCGCTCTCGAGAATAGTCAGTGCAAGACCCGCAGAACTGGCACAGAAGATGAAGGCCCCAACGAATCGCCAACGAGCGCGACGCTTGTGATCGGCCAGTGGGTCGGATGCCGACCCCCTTGAATCGGATAAATCCGCTAGATCTGGCTCGAAGTCAGTGGGCATGGGGAGCGTGCGGGGCCTGGCCTATTTTCTGAGCAACGGACCAGACCGATGCAACCATCAAGAATGATCCGAAGACCACGAGTCTATCACTCGGGTCTGCGAGTGATTGCGCACGCGCCATGGCCTCGAGCGGACTCGAGTCGACCCAGACTTCGATTGGCGGCAAGCCCTGACGTTTGTCGCTGGGGGCCGCACTGAGCACCTCTTGCAGAATCACTCGCAGGGCATCGGCCGAGCGAGCACGACTCCCCGCCTCTGCCGCAGAGAGATCGGCAAGACACCAGACGTCCACATGGGCATAGAGTCGCTCGAAAACGGCACGGGCGTCCTTGTCCGCGAGCAGACCAACCACCGCAATCGTCTTGGGATAGAAACCCATCTGATCGAGATTGGCCGCCAAGACTCCGGCCGCATGCGGGTTGTGGGCGACATCGAGCACAACGGCTGGTTGACCCGGCAACACCTGAAAACGGCCCGGAAGGCTCACCTTGGCCAGTCCTTCCCGCACCGCGCCCTGGGAGATCGGCAAGCGATCGGCCAGGCATTCAAAGGCGGCCAGAGCGCTACTGGCATTGAGCAACTGATTGGCACCGCGAAGTGCCGGATAGGCCAGGGCATTTCGTCGTTGCTGGCGACCCATCCATGACCACTGCTGTCGATCACCCTGAAAGGAAAAGTCTTGACCCAACGCACACATGAGAGCGTCTCGTGCCTGGGCCACTTCCATGACAGACGCAGGCGGCTTTGGGTCGCCCACCACAAAGGGCCTGCCCGCCCGGGCGATATGGGCCTTCTCCCAGCCAATCTTCTCTCGGGTGTCACCCAAATACGCCTGGTGGTCCAAATCAACCGAGGTGAGAATCGCTGCATCGTTCGCCAGAAGGTTCACCGCATCGAGTCGACCGCCCATACCAATCTCGAATATCGCAAGATCTGGGGGCGATGCATTGACCATGGCAATGGCTGCGAGGGTCACGAACTCGAAGTAACTCAGAGGACTCCCGCAGGCCGCCTGCGCCTTCTCCACCCGAAGAAATACCTCAATCCAGTCCTTGGCCTTGCTGTTCTCGGCATTGATTCGGAGGCGCTCTTCAAAACAGAGCAGATGGGGTGAGCTATAGACGACGGTCTTGTAGCCAGCGGCCAACGCAATGGACTCCATGAAGGCACAAGTCGACCCCTTCCCATTGGTGCCGCCCACCACCACCACACTGCAAGAGAGACGAAGGCCCAGGGCATCGAATTGAAATCCCATGGCACGGGCCACGGGCTCGAGAGAGTCGAGGGACATTCGAATGGCCGGCGCCGACTGCTCGAGCCGGGTGAGCCAGCCCTGGAGTGCGTCCTGATCGGCCACAGAATCGCTCATTGCGCCTGAGGGGGTTGCTGACTAATAAACAGCGAAGAGACGGATAAAGAGAAGAGACGAAGCAGAGCGCAGGATCAGGCGCTCAGAGCTTGTTGCTGAAGGATGGTGAGCATGCCCGCGAGCTCCTCGCGCATCTGACGACGGTCAACAATGCGATCGACAGCGCCCTTTTCGAGCAAGAACTCGGCCCGCTGGAAGCCCTCGGGAAGGCGTTCGCGAACGGTCTGCTCGATCACTCGAGGGCCAGCAAAGCCAATGAGTGCCCTGGGCTCTGCAATGACGACATCGGCAACAAACGCAAAGCTCGCCGAGACACCACCCATGGTCGGGTCGGTGAGCACAGACACATAGGGCAGCCTTGCGGTTGCAAGCTGCTGAATAGCGGCGGTGGTCTTGGCCATCTGCATAAGCGAGAGAAGGCCCTCTTGCATGCGCGCACCACCACTGGCCGCAATAGATATAAACGGCACGCGATGGGCCAAGGCAGCCTCGACGCCCCGAACAAAACGCTCGCCCACCACCGAGCCCATGGAGCCACCCATGAACTCGAACTCAAAACACGCCACCACCACGGGCACACCCAGGATGCTGCCCGACATCACCACCATGGCGTCGGTTTCGTTGGTCTGCTGCTGTGCCTCTTGAAGGCGCTCGGGATATCGGCGGCTGTCTTTGAACTTGAGGCTGTCGACAGGCTCGACCTCCTGGCCGATCTCGGATCGATTCTCGGGATCGAGTAGCTGATCAAGGCGCACCCGGGCCCGAATGCGCATATGGTGTGTGCAGCTTGGGCAGACCTGAAGGTTCTTCTCGAGGTCGTCGCGATAGAGCACGGCATCGCAAGATGGGCATTTGAGCCAAACCCCTTCGGGAACACTGCGTCGACGTCCCTCGGTCTGTTGAATCCGCGGGGGAAGAATCTTCTCAATCCAACTCATGGGAACAGCATCTCCTATTTGGCAGGCGCGAGTTCGTCGAGTGCCACTCGAATCGAGCGCAAGAAAGACTCGAGCGACTTAATCGGATCGGACTTCTCTTTCACCGAGGTCTCCATTAGACGTATCAGCGCACTTCCAATGACTACGGCATCGGCATGCTGGCCAATGGCCTTTGCAGAGGTGGCGTCTGAGATGCCAAAGCCAACGCCAATCGGCATCTGCGTATGCGAGCGAATGCGCTGGACCTTCTCGGCCACATCGGCCGCATCAAGATTGGCGGCACCAGTGACCCCTCGAAGGGAGACGTAATAGAGATAACCTGAACCAATGCGGGCCACCTGGTCCATGCGCTCATTCGATGA
>JBJOGU010000119.1:0-2918 GCA_046048075.1 Pseudomonadota bacterium | reverse complement strand
AAGCCCTAACTAAAGCCCGATCACTCCCCCGTCGGTCCGCGTGATTGCAATCGTGGCCGATCGGGGTCGGCCCGGCCGGCCATAACCCTTGTTGCCAGGCCAGTTGCTTTGGTATTTCTCTGCTGCAAGGTCCGCTGATTTGGTGTCCTCTCCTGGGTGCTGAATGTTCACAAACAGTGTCTTGCCATCGGGGGTCTCGGTCAGGCCCGTGACCTCCGCTCCCAGCGGGGCCACCAGGAAGCGACGCAGCCTTCCTTCCCCCAGGGTGGCACCCACGAAGGTCTTTTGACCACCTGACTGTGTACCCATCTTGTTGTTGATCTCAATGGCCACGCCATCTCCGACTCGCCCTGGAATGGCTGCGAGCAGCATGCAGTTCGACTCATCGGTCATGGCGCCATCGTCGGTCTGAATCCAGCAGATCTTGGTGGCCTGGCTAAACCAGAGGCCGTCGGGTGAGGAGAAGCTGTTGGCGGCGGTGAGTCTTGAGAGATTCGACTCGCCTGCATCCTCTTCGGCGCCAAAGAGAAAAATATCCCAACGAAAATCGGTGGCACTGGCCGAGTCATTGTTTTCTTTAAATCGGATGATGTGGCCATTGGGGTTGCCCGATCGCTTCTTGCCATCGGCATCGCTGTAGGCGCGAGGGTTGGCGGCATTGGTCTTGCCCGGAACACGGAATCGATCGCTGCTGTTGGTGAGAGCGAAGTAGATTTCATTGTTCACGGGGTTTCTTGCACCCCACTCGGGGCGGTCCATGGGCGTGGCGCCTGCAGCATCTGCAGCAAGTCTTGCAAAGACCAATACCTCGGCCTCATTGCTGAAAGGGAAACTCTGCGAGCCTTTGATCGCTGGGTTCTGAAGGCTCAGCGGGATCCATTGGCCACTGCCGTCCTCATTGAAGCGGGCGGCATAGAGTTGGCCCTCGGTAAGATATTTGTCGCCAGCCTTGGTGCCGGCACCCCGATCTTTGGCGGACCACTTGGCCTTGCTCACGAACTTGTAAATGTACTCATTGCGACCATCGCAGCCCATATAGACGGCGAGGGGTTCGCCTTCTACCGGTTGGCTGAAGACCGCGGCCTCGTGGACAAATCGGCCCAGGGCAATGCGCTTGGCCGGTGCGGATTTGGGCCGCACGGGGTCGATCTCGGTGACATAGCCAAAGCTGTTGGCCTCGTTGCGGAAATCCTCTTTGGCGGATTTCCCTGTCCAGGCGAGATTCCAGCGGGCAAACCGCATCTGCTCATCATTGCCGGATACGGTGTGCCAACCCTGGGATGAATTGCGGGAGTCCAGGGCCGATTTCATTGGAAGGCCATAGCGCTTCAGGGCGGTGAGTGTCTTGGCATCGGGCTCGGGCGCTTCGGTGCGGCCGAAGTAGGGAAAAAAGTTCTCTTCGCACGTAAGGTAGGTGCCCCAAGGCGTTCGGCCCATGCCGCAGTTGTTGATGGTGCCTCGAACACGTGTGCCAGTGGGCGAGAAACGGGTGGCCAATAGATTGCGAATGTCTTGCAACTGGGCACTGGGCCCTGAGACGCGCGCCGAAGTCTCAGGCGTGATCCGTCGATTGAGCGGGGATTTCTTCACCATGGCCCACTGACCGTTGGTGCGGCGGATTTCGCTGATGGAGACCCCATGGAGGTTGATCTCTTTGAGGACCTCTTGCATGGGGCGCTCGCCCCCGTCCCATTCGCCGAACTGATCGAATTTGAGTCCCTTGCGGCCGCCACTGGTCTGGCCATTGGCATGCAAGAAGGCGGCATCGGCCGAGCTCTCATGATTGACCACAAGAAGTGCACGGCCCGTGTCCTTCTCGGTGTAGTTGCCCTTCTCGTCGATGAAGAAGATGTCGAGGCCGTCATGGTGGTCGCCAATTCTTTGGCTGAAGTCGTCGGTTTCGATTCCCATGGCCGAGTAGTCGCTGATGGCCATGCTCAATGCGTCGCCTGTTGCGTGAATCACCCGGTACTCGTAGCCAGGCGGCAAGACAACATCGTCGAGCAGAGACTTGGCGACAGCATCGAATTTGAGTTCGCCAGCAACCCCCTGCGCAGCCTCTGCCGATGTGGGCCACCCCGCGACCGAGAGCGAGGCCAGCCCCAGGGAACCCACCAGCATTCGGCGGCGTTGCGGGTTGGCGAGGCCTCGAGAAAGGACATGTTGGAAGTGGAGATTGGGGCTCTCGTTGAGCAGGGGATCGCGAAGGTCTGCGGGGTCTTCAGAGGCCGGTGCGTTGAGTTTGAAATCGGCGTTCATGGAGGGTCTGGTCATGGCGGGTATCCGAAATGGGTGGCGGTAGGGTGGCTACTGAGTGGAATGGGACGCATGTTGTCTCATGCCTCTATGACGCCTGAATGAATTCTGAGTTGCAGTGGGATTTCGCCTATGATGGCGATCCGACAAGTCCATGATTCTTCTCCACATTCTTCTTGCTGCTTCGGCTGCAACCTTCATGAGCATAGGGCTTGCCGCCCTTGTGTCGCTTGGTCGTCTGTCCCGCTGGGTGGACCGCATGGTCAGCCTCTCGGCGGGGCTGCTCATGGGCACTGCACTTCTTCACCTCTTGCCGGAGAGCCTTCACTTGGGTGGGGCCAATGTGCATGCAGTGACCGCGACCATGTTGGGTGGCCTGATCGGATTTTTTGTGCTCGAGCGGTTCTCACTGCTTCGACATGACCACCACCATGAGCACGATGGCCACGACCACCCCCATGGCCACGACAAGGCGGTGGCCGGCAAAGGCGGCACCACCCTTCTGATTGGCAGCACCATTCATGCATTGGCCGATGGGGTGCTGATTGCAGCGGCATTTCGCACCGATACTTTTCTGGGTGTGATGACGGCTGCAGCCATTGCCACCCACGAGATTCCCCAACAGATTGGCAACTTCTTTGTGCTGCTTAATAGTGGCTTTA
>JBJOGU010000118.1:0-3488 GCA_046048075.1 Pseudomonadota bacterium | reverse complement strand
ACGAAAAAACCTCCATTCGGTAGCCCACACCGTAAACCGGGGCGAGTCGGATGCCAAGTCCGGGGCATGAGAGCAGCTTCTTTCGTATTCGCGAGACATGGGTATCCACAGTGCGGGTCTCCACCTGGCTGTTGTAGCCCCAGACCTGCGAGCGGATCTCATCGCGACTGATCGTCTCACCCATGCGGCCAGACAGGTAGGCGGCGCATTGGTATTCCTTCTCGGTCATCGACACCCATCGACCCTGAAGCCAGGCGCCGGGCCCAAGGGGGTTGTCTGCCTCGAATCGCAGGCCACCGATTGCGGCAAGGGGCTTGGCGGCAGGGCGCTCGGCCCCCCGGGGAGCGCCCGCAGTGGGCAATTTAGTGGGCGGCTCGGCGGGCTGTCGACGCAGAATCGCCGAGAGCCGTGCGACCAACTCCCGGCCCCGGTAGGGCTTGTGGACATAGTCGCGCACACCCAGCGCAAAGGCCTCCTCGAGAATCGACTCATCGACCATGCCCGTGAGCATCACAATCTCGGGCAGTGAACCTCTGGATTGCTCAAAGCCAAGCGCCCCCATGGAGCGAATGAGCTGAAGGCCTGTTTGATCGGGTAGGCCCATGTCGAGCAGAACCAGATCAAAGCGTTGCCGAGGTAGGCTCTCCAATAGCCCCGCCGCCTGGTGAAAAACCCAGACCTGCCAGCCGCGCTCCAGTAGCAGATCATTGAGCTGCTGTGCAAGCCGGCGGTCGTCTTCAACAATGGCAATTCGATGCATCGCGAGAGCCTAAGCGCTCTGCGGGGCTCAGGCCAGTCTGCTTTCCTGACACCCCAAGAACAAGCGGTAGGCGGGATGGTCGCTCTCGTTCCAGTACGGGTAGCCCAACTGCTCCAAGAAAGACTGGAAGGCCGACTCGTCGCTTGCGGGCACCTGAAGTCCGATGAGAATTCGGCCGTAGTCGGCGCCGTGGTTGCGGTAGTGAAAGAGCGAGATGTTCCAGCTGGGGTTCATGGCCGAGAGAAAACGCATCAGGGCCCCGGGACGCTCCGGAAACTCAAAGCGATAGAGCCGCTCGTTCTTTGCGAGCTCGGAGTGGCCACCCACCAGGTGCCGCAGGTGGGCCTTGGCAATCTCGTCGTTCGATAAATCAAGCGTGGCAAAGCCCGCTTCGCGAAGCGATGTCGCAATGGCCTGGCCCTCATCTGCACTGGCGATCTGCAGGCCCAAGAAAATATGCGCTTTGCTCGAATCGGCGATTCGGTAGTTGAACTCGGTGACGTTGTGGTCACCGAGCATTCCGCAGAAGCGTTTGAAGCTGCCGCGCTCCTCTGGAATGGTCACCGCGAAGATGGCCTCTCGGCCCTCGCCGATTTCACTGCGCTCGCTAATGAAGCGCAGGCGATCGAAATTCATATTGGCACCGCAGGTAATCGCCACAAGGGTCAGTGGGCTGCCGTCGGCCCGCTTCGCTCCGCGCTCATCTTGGGCGGCCACCCATGCCTTCATCCCTGCCACGGCCAGGGCCCCTGCTGGCTCCTGAATCGATCGAGTCTCTTCGTAGACATCTTTAATGGCTGCGCAGACTGCGTCGGTGTCGACTCGCACCATCTCGTCGACCAACTTCTGCGCGAGCCGGAAGGTCTCCTCGCCCACCTGCTTGACCGCTGTGCCATCGGAGAAGAGCCCCACCTCTTTGAGAATCACCCGTTCGCCCTTCTCGAGCGACTGAGCCATTGCATCGGAGTCTTGCGTCTGCACACCAATGATTCGTGTCTCGGGCCGAAGCTGTTTAAAGAAAGCCGCCACACCTGCAATCAGACCACCACCGCCCACGGCAACGAACACGGCATCAATCGGCTCGGGGTGTTGGCGAAGAATCTCCATGGCCACCGTACCCTGTCCTGCAATCACATCAGGGTCGTCGAAGGGATGCACAAAGGTCAAGCCCTCTTTCTTTTGAAGCTCGAGCGCATGGGCGTAGGCATCGGAGTAGGAATCCCCGTGGAGCACCACCTTGGCCCCTCGGTTGCGCACCGCCTGAATCTTCACCTCTGGGGTGGTCACCGGCATGACTATCACCGCCTGACAGCCCAGCTGCTTGGCCGCCAAGGCCACCCCCTGGGCATGGTTGCCCGCCGAGGCTGCGATTACACCGCGCTGGAGCTGAGCGGGCTCTAGCTGGGCCATCTTGTTGTATGCCCCTCTGAGTTTGAAGGAGAAGACGGGCTGGGTGTCCTCCCGCTTGAGCAGCACCCTTGCATCAAGCCTGCGGCTCAGGGCGGGGGCCTCCTCCAGGGGTGACTCCTGGGCCACGTCGTAGACCCTCGCAGTCAGAATCTTTCTCAGGTAATCCGTCGGCATTTGCGCAGTGTAAAGGGTCGTAGAATCAGGCGTTCATGAATGCACCGCTGCCTCCCTCGGTTCTGGCCCAGACCGAAGCCTCTGCCCAGCCTGCGCCAGCGCGGCTCCGAGAGATTCCATACAACTACACCTCCTTCTCGGATCGCGAGATCGTCATTCGTGTGTTGGGAGCGCGTGGCTGGGATCTCATCGATGAGCTGCGTCAGGAGCGCAGAACCGGTCGCTCTGCTCGCATGCTCTATGAGGTGCTCGGCGACATATGGGTGGTCGATCGCAATCCCTATCTTCAAGACGACCTCTTAAAGAACCCGCGGCGCAGGGCCATGCTCATTGAGGCCCTGCAGCATCGCCTGCGAGAGATTGACACCCGGCGGGCTGGCTCGGTTGGCTCAACCAGCCCAGCCAGCGCAGGTGCCAGCGCAGGTATTGGCGCTACTGATATCGGCGCCGATGGTGCTTCATTGGCCACCGGCGATAACGACGAGGCCGCGGTTCGCGACCGCCGGGTGGCCGAATTGCTCGAGCTCGCCAGTGTTGCAGTCGGCCGCTTCAACGCGCAGTTCGATGAGACCGCGGCCCTTCGCAAACGGGTCTTGCGCAAGCTCAGCAAACTCACCCATTCCGACAACATTCGTTTCGATGGCCTCTCGAGGGTCTCGCATGTCACCGATGCCACCGACTGGCGAGTCGAGTATCCCTTCGTGGTGCTCGTCCCAGACGACGAGGCCGAGATGGCCCCACTGGTGAAGGCCTGTATCGAACTCGGACTCACGATCATTCCGCGAGGTGGCGGCACTGGTTACACCGGTGGCGCCATTCCGCTCACCCCAAAGTCGGTGGTTATCAACACCGAGAAGCTCGAGTCATTGGGCGCGGTTGAACAACTGGTTTTGCCTGGCTGCAGCGACGCCGTGGGAACCATCTATGCGGGGGCTGGCGTGGTGACCCGACGTGTGGCCGATGCCGCCGATGCAGCGGGATTGGTCTTTGCGGTGGACCCGACCTCTGCCGATGCCTCCTGTGTGGGTGGCAACATTGCCATGAATGCCGGCGGCAAGAAGGCGGTGCTCTGGGGCACGGCCATCGACAACCTTGCCTCCTGGCGCATGGTCGACCCCAACGGCGACTGGCTGGAAGTCACTCG
>JBJOGU010000117.1:0-2616 GCA_046048075.1 Pseudomonadota bacterium | reverse complement strand
AGCGCGCCGCGCAGATCCAACTCACCGCAGCGACCAATCCCAGCGGCTTGCGACTGGTGCCCCCTGATATTGTGAGCATCACCCAGCGGCAATGGGTCGGGCCCAACAATGCGCCCGAGGGCCTCGATGAATGGCCGGCCCTGCTGCGAGGACTTGCTCTGACCGACCCCGATTTCGATCAATAAATTTCTATTGCCGAGTTTCAGTTATCCAAGAGAGGAGTTGCTATGCCCACCATCCGTGTTGAATTATTTGAAGGCCGTACCATCGACCAGAAGCGTGCCTTGGCCAAAGCACTCACAGAGGCCACGGTTCAGACCTTGGGGGGAAGCCCCGATGCAGTCGATATTCTTTTCTTCGACATCAAACGCGAGGACTGGGCGACCGGCGGCGAACTCTGGGAAGACAAGAAAAAATCATAAACACACCTCGGACCTCTCAATGAGTCATCACTCGCCCCTTGCTCGCCCTTTACTCGCTTAGTGCGAGGGCGCTAAGACGCGAGGACCCCATGCTCGATGCACTCGCAATGTCCACCGGGATCGTTGCCTTGGCCGAGGTGGGCGACAAGACCCAACTGCTCTCTTTCTTTCTAGCAGCCCGTTACCGACGGGCATGGCCAATTGTCTGGGGGATTCTGATTGCCACGCTTCTCAACCATGGCCTGGCGGGCGCCTTGGGGGTATTGGCTCGCGATTGGCTCGAGGGCGATGCCCTGCAATGGGCGCTCGGTGTTGGCTTTATTGCCATGGCGGTTTGGCTGCTGATTCCCGATCGACTCGACAACGAACCCAAGCCCATCAACAGCAGCAACCTCTTCCTCATCACGCTCGTGGCCTTCTTCATCGCAGAGATGGGCGACAAAACACAGGTCGCCACTGTGGGACTGGCGGCCCACTACAACGATTACTTCATGGTGGTGATCGGCACCACGCTCGGGATGATGATTGCGAACGTGCCCGCGGTTCTAATCGGCGAGCGACTCGCCGCGCGACAGCCACAACGAATGATTCAGTCTGTCGCCGCCGCACTAATGGCGGCACTGGGAGTGGCCATACTGGTTTTTTAGTGGGTCTGGGAAGAACGCATGAGCGAGGCCACATGGCAGGCGACGCTTCGCCCGAGGGCACGCACCTCGTAGCCACCCTCAAGGCTTGAGACAATTCGCCCGTTGGCATGCTTGGCTGCAACCTCAACCAATCGATCGGTCACCCACTCGTAATCGGCCTCCGACCAACGCAGGCCAGCAAGGGGGTCGTCCCGATGGGCATCGAAGCCCGCTGAAATAATGATGAGCTGCGGTGCGAAGGCATCGAGTGCCGGCATCCACTCGGACTCCACCGCCTGACGAAGCGCCTTGCCATCGCTGCCACCAGGCAGCGGACAGTTGACCATGTTCGAGCCCAGAGGCCGCTCGCCCCGATGGGGGTAGATGCCCTGCTGAAAGGTAGAAGCCATGAGGATGTTGGAGTGCCCGGCGAGGATCTGCTCGGTGCCATTGCCATGGTGGACATCGAAATCTACGACTGCCACGCGTTCGAGGCCCAGAGCCTCTGCTGCGTAGAGGGCCCCCACCGCCACACTGTTAACGAAACAAAACCCCATGGCAACATGCCGCTCGGCATGGTGGCCCGGTGGTCGCACGGCACAGAAGGCGGTGGCATCTTCGCCTGCGACAACGGCCTCGACGGCCTGCACCACGGCGCCCGCAGCACGTGAGACCGCCTCAAGGGTATGAGGATTCATGGCGGTGTCGGGGTCGATGACTTGATAGCGGCTCTGCGGTGACATCTCCTTGAGCATGGACCAGTGGTCCTCGGTATGCGCGCGCAAGATGTCCTCTTCGCGGGCCATCTCTGCCTCGCGTCGATCGAGACTCGCCATGAGACCCGTGGCCTCGAGCTCCTGAAGCACCGCACGCACACGAGCCGGTGATTCGGGGTGATGCGGGCCCATCTCGTGGGCTTCGAAGGATGAATGAGTGATGAGAATCGTCATGAAGAAATTATCGCTTTTCTTCGTAGGGCAGCACAGCACTCGCTACTAGTCGATAACCCGTAACGCCCTGACTGGTTGTGACCCGTGCTTCCTCTAGAACACCGTGGACCCATACGGTGGCCATGCTCTCGGGGAGACTCTTCATCTTGGTCTGGGCATTGGGGGACACGAGAATGATTTGATTGGCCGGTGGTGGCGGTGTGTGAATACAGGCGCCAAAGTAAGGCACCAGTAGAAACTCACGAAGCTTGTTGCGGTCGGCGTCCAGAGGCACTACATAGCCAGGAATGCGAATCGACTGGCCCAGGTGCTTTCGAACAATGGGTGCCTCATCCCACTTGCGCCGCAGCTTCTCCATGGCGCGGTCGGCGGCCTCGGTGCCGTCCTTTAAGAAACCCAAACGGCCCAGCGCCATCATCTCGGCCTGCATCTCCTTGGCCCAACGCTCATCAATCAGATCGTCCCAGCTGATCTCCGGCGGCGCAGCGCTGCCCGTCCGCGCCTGGGCTTGGACGGGCGAGAGGACAGACGAGAGAGAGAGGAGCAGGCAAAGAACCGCCAGCCATCTCAACAAGAGAGGGCCTTGAGGGAACACTCGTGACAAAAGTCGAGAAAACG
>JBJOGU010000116.1:0-4003 GCA_046048075.1 Pseudomonadota bacterium | reverse complement strand
GCCACGCCAGTGGGATTGAAGCGCGGGCCAGCCGCGGGCAAGGAAATTTGAAGTCATTACGTGCTTCCTGGGTTTAGCGAAGAATAATGGAGACACGCCATGACTAACCCCACCCCTTGCGTGGGCCATCGCCCTTGAATATCAAGACGCCCCCGACCTCCAAGACGCCCTCGACCCCCAAGACCGCCACCAGCTCAACGAACTCGGTGCGCAATCTCATACTGATTCTCGGCGACCAGCTCGATGCCGAGGCGCCGCTACTGAATGAATGTGACCCCGACCTAGACCTTCTCTGGATGGCCGAGGCAATGGAAGAGTCGAAGCATGTCTGGTGCTCCAAGCAGAGGGCGGCGGTTTTTCTATCTGCTATGCGGCACTTTGCGCAGGTGTTGCGCGAGCGGGGACTGCCACTGGCCTATCGCCGAATTGATGCGCCAGACAACCGGCAGTCTCTGGCCGCGGAGCTTGAAGCGGCCATTGCTCTGTACAGGCCCGCTTGTATTCGGATGACTGCGCCCGGCGACTGGCGTGTGCTTGAGGCCATTCGCTCGGTCTGCCGCGCGACCGACACGCCTCTTGAGATTCTCGAGGACACTCACTTCTTCTCGACTGTGGCCGACTTTCGTGAGCATGCCAAAGGACGCAAGCAGCTTCGGCTGGAGTATTGGTATCGGGCGCTTCGGCAGCAACACGGAATTCTGATGGATGGTGATCAACCTGCCGGGGGGCAGTGGAACTTCGATCACGACAACCGCGCAGCCTTTCCGAAGTCGGGCCCACCCGATCTCCCCACGCCACTTCGCCTGGGCCCAGACGATGTGACTCGAGAGGTGATCGATTGGGTCAACTCCGAATTGGCCGATCACCCCGGATCGCTCGAGGCGAGCCCCGAAGGCTTTGGCTGGCCGGTGACGCGGCACGAGGCACTGAGTGTTCTGCAGGACTTCGTTGCCCATCGGCTGCCGCAGTTTGGTCCATACCAGGATGCCATGTGGAGCGATGAGCCCTGGCTGTTTCATTCCCACATCGCCAGCGCACTGAATCTAAAACTTCTCTCGGCCCGAGAGGTGGTCGATGCCGTGGAGCAGGCCTGGCGAAGGGGTGAGGTGCCGATTGAGTCGGCCGAGGGCTTTATTCGGCAGGTGCTCGGCTGGCGCGAGTATGTGCGGGGAATCTATTGGACACAGATGCCCGAGTATGCCCAACTCAATGCCCTGGGCGCATCGCGTCCCTTGCCCGGTTTTTTCTGGAATGCGAAGACCGAGATGCACTGCATGGCCCAGGCCGTCTCTCAGACCCTTCGCACCGGCTATGCCCATCATATTCAGCGGCTCATGGTCACGGGTCTCTACAGCCTGATGTTCGGCGTAGACCCCAGGCAGGTCCATGAGTGGTATCTGAGTGTGTATGTGGATGCGGTGGAGTGGGTGGAACTCCCCAATGTGCTTGGCATGAGTCAGTACGCAGATGGCGGCCTGATGGCGAGCAAGCCCTATGTGGCAAGCGGCAAGTACATTGCCCGAATGAGCAACTACTGCGGCTCGTGTCGATACAAGCCCGACGAGTCGACAGGCCCCGATGCCTGTCCCTTCACCACCCTGTATTGGGATTTCTTGATTCAACATCGGGACTCGATGAAGAAGAATCCTCGGATGGTCATGCAGATTCGCAATGTCGATCGGCTCTCTGCCGAGAAGATCGCTTCGATTCAAGAGGCCGCAAATCGGCACCGCACGCAGTCATTGTGATTCCGGGCCGATGACTTTAGGATCTTCAACCATGCGACTGCGTCTCTTCAATTCTTTTTTAGTGGGCTTTGCACTGGCCACCACCGGTCTTGCCGCCGCACTTGCTCAGACCGCTGCAGGCTCGCAGCCGGCTGCCAGGCCACTGGCCAGCCCCATTCCCCTCGAAATCGGAAAGCCCGTGTCTTTGCCAGATATTGCGCTGCTCGATGGCCGGGTATGGCGACAGGCCGATGCCAAGGGCAAGGTGTTGATCCTTGAGATATGGCATACCAAATGCCCGTTTTGTGCCAAGCAGAATCCCTTGCTCAATGCCTTTTACTTAAAGAATCGGCATCGCGGACTCGAGGTGATTGCAGTGACCACCGACAAGAAGCGTGAGGATGTTGTGGCCTACATGGCCAAGAATGGCTACTCGTTCGAGGTGGCCATGGCAGACCCGGCTTGGCAGGCTACCTACAAGGCCCGCAAGGGGCTCCCCCAACTATTTGTGGTGGATCGCCAGTCGGTCCTTCGGGCCATTGAACTGCGTGAGATGTTCCCGGACGACATCGAGGATCTGGCTCGTTTTCTCTAACGACGGCCTGGCCAATGGGTTTTATAATGAAGGCCAACTTTCCTCTTTGGAGAAGACATTGTTAGTCGTTGGCAACCTGTTGGTCACCGTGCCCCGTTGGTCAGAGCGTGAGAACCCTCTGTTCAAGGATCTTTCGGCCTCCGCAAAGAAGTATTGGGTCGACGTCTACGACGCCCCGAGCCAGATCTACAAGCCCTCGCCAGAGGCCCTTCAGGTCAAGCTGGTTCGCGAGCTCAACGACTGGGACGAGCCAGGCGACAAACGCGAGGTGGTCGTGGTTGCCACGAGCCGTCAGGCCGCGGAAGCCTTGGGCCGAAATGTTTCGGTTTTAGAGGCACTAGAGAAGCGAAGCAGCAAGCTCAAGTTCGCGGCGGTGGGCATTGAGACGGCTTACGACTTTGCCGATGTCCTTGGGCGATTTGGCATTGCAAAAGTCTCGCGCAAGGAAATTATTACCCCCGAGGTGCCTGGCCGCCTCGAGAATCTGGCCACAGACCTGGTCGGCAAGGTGCCATCGGGAACCTTGGCCGTTGTTCTAACGGTTGCCGAAGATCGCGGTGATTTCGCCCAGAAACTCATTTCGGGTGGTCTGCGCGTGGTTCGTATGCCGGTTTACTCGGCCATTTCCCAAGACATGGGCAGGCTGCCCGACGTCAAAGCACCCTGGTTTGTGTTGGTTGCGGCCTCGGGATTTGTTCCCCCCTTGGCCAAAGAGTTGGCCTCGCAGGGCGTGGCCTTTGACGACATTACCTGGATGGGCCCCTCTGCGAGTGAGCCCCTCGTGAAGAAGTCTTATCCCAACATTAAGTGGATTTCTCTCACAGGTGCTGGCGCCGATGACTTCATCGCCAACGACGTTCTCGAGAAGATCACCAATGCAAGTGAGTAGGGCGCTGGCGGTTGTGTTGCTCTGTGCGACAAGCCTTGTCCCACTTCTGGTGTCGGCCAAGTCCAAGGAGATCGATTGCTTCATCTCCGATCGCAAAGTCTCCAAAGACAATGCGCGTATTAACTGCGTCTACAAGTGTGCCGATGGCTCGAAAGAGGCCGAGGTCATACCGAAGAGCAACAGCTGTCCCTCCAAGATTAGCGTGACGCGCTAAGAGAGGAACACACTTGAACTGCACCATTCGCTGGGCCGGTGGCGAGACCATGAGTTTTATCGCCGAGACCGGTTCGGGCCATAGCTTCGTAATGGATGGCGCCCCCGAGGGCGGCGGCAGAAATCTTGGCCCCAGGCCAATGGAAACGGTTTTGTCGGGTGCCGCGGCCTGCACCGCCTACGACGTGGTGCTCATCCTTCGCAAGAGCGGCCAAGACATCATTGGTTGCGAGGTGGTCACGGGTTCCGAGCGGGCCGAGACCGACCCCAAAGTCTTCACCAAGATTCACTTACTGTTTCGAATCACCGGCAGAGATTTGAAAGCGAATTTGGTCGAACGTGCCATCAATCTCTCGCACACCAAGTACTGCTCGGCCACCAAGATGCTCGGCGCCACCGCCGAGATCACCCACTCATACGAACTTCTCGAGCGCTAGTCGGGGCCTCACCGGGCGAGGCTTCTTAGTACTTCACTGAGCAGCCATAGGGTGTTGTGGTGGGCTCGCTGATGGGCTTGCCCGAAGTGCCCTCGGCAATGGCCTTCTTGGCGTAGTTGGTGGCCTTCTCAATGTCTGCAGG
>JBJOGU010000115.1:0-2990 GCA_046048075.1 Pseudomonadota bacterium | reverse complement strand
CCGGCTTGCGGCAGGCCATGATGTAGTTCACATCGGTGTCGCGAGAGAGCGAATAGACCTTGGTGAGCGGGTTGTAAGTCATGCCAATGAGTTCAACGACTTCAAGGCCCGCCTCGCGGGCAAAGCGTGCGAGCTCCGAGGGGCGAATGAACTTCTCGTAGCTGTGGGTGCCCTTGGGCAAGAGCCGAAGCACGTATTCGGCTCCGACAATTGCAAAGAGCCAGCTCTTTGGATTACGGTTGATAGTGGAGAAGACCAAGCCTGCCCCAGGCCGAGCAAGGTCTGCGCAGCTTTGGACCACCGCTGCGGGGTCGGGCACGTGCTCGAGCATCTCCATGCAGGTAACGAGATCGAAGCGGCCGGGATGCTGCTGCGCGAAGTCCTCGGTGGCGACAACTTGGTAATCCACGGGCACACCCGACTCCGTGCTGTGGAGTTGTGCCACACGAATCGATTTCTCGGCGAGGTCGATTCCCGAAACCTTCGCGCCCCGCCGCGCCATGGCCTCGGCGAGAATGCCCCCGCCACAGCCGACGTCTAAGACCTCCTGGCCCTGAACGGGGAAGCGCCCATCGATCCAATCAAGACGGAGCGGATTGATCTCGTGCAGGGGACGAAACTCACTGGTGGGATCCCACCAGCGGCTGGCCAGGGCACTGAACTTCTCGAGTTCAATGGGATCGACGTTGCTCGAACTCACTGGTCTACTTGGTGGTCTTGCTGCCGATGACCTCGATGGTCACTCGACGATTCTGTGCACGGCCCTCTTTGGTGGTGTTGGTGGCCACGGGCTGCAACTCTCCTTGGCCCTCTGCACGGATCTTGTTCGCAGGCAGTCCTTCAGTGACCAAGAAATTCTTCACGGCTTGGGCGCGCTTTTCAGAGAGTTTCTGGTTGTAATCACGAGGGCCGATGGAGTCGGTATGGCCTTCCACCAGGATCTGCTCAAGCGAGACCCCTTTGCTATTGGCCACCAGATCGCGCAGGGCTCTCTGGCCTGCTGAATTGAGCAGGGACTGATCAAAATCAAAAAAGCTGTCCGCCTTGTAGTTCACTTTCTGAGGCGTGGGGATGACTTGAGGGATGGCTTGGCCTGCCGGCAGTGGGGATGCAGGACTGGCCGCACCGGCCGACGCGCTTCGGGCTACCAGACTTACCTCGCAATCGGGCGAAGCCAATTCGGGCGTAAAGAATCCTGCGCGGACACACTGGCCAGAGCCATCTCGAACAGCCCTGCCGGAGCTGTCTTTCCAATAGGCATCGCCGGGCTTGAGGACAGGGGCCTGGGCGAGGGCAATTGATGCGAAAAAGAGGCCGCCAAGGGAGGCGAGAAATTTGGTGAATTGAGTAGATTTCATGCGGGGCATTTTTTCGGTTGAGATGTTGGGGTGAGGGGTTGGCACGTCTACACGCCTTGTTTTGAGTCGCGTTACGGATTCTTGATTCAGACTCTGTATTTTACGCCTCTGCCCGCTCAAAGAACCTTTCCCGGGTTGAAAAGCCCCATGGGATCGAGTGCCTGTTTAATCGACCGCATCAGGGCGAGTTCGACTGGCGACTTGTAGTGGGCGGCTTCGTCACGCCGGAGTTGGCCCAGCCCATGTTCCGCACTGATCGAACCTCCCCTGGACATCACTGCATCGTGGACCAGTCGGCGAAGGCTGGGCTCGTGCTCCTCAACAAACCCCTTGGCCTTGGCATGCCGCTCGATTCGGGGCAGCCCAGTTAACCACTCCTTAGGTGCGGCCAGATTGAAGTGAAGGTTGCCATCGCCCAGGTGCCCAAAATTGGAGAGTCGAACGCCCGGCAATGCCTGCTCAAGCGCTTGGGACATCTCTTTGCAGAAGTCATCGATGCGCGAGATGGGCAGCGCGACATCGAGTTTGATTTGCGGTCCATCTTCAGCTGCCGCCATGGTGATCTGCTCACGCAGGTGCCAGAAGGACTCGGCCTGTGCAAGGGACTGGGCGGTGCTGGCATCGAGGACCAGTTCTTGCTCGAGGCCCTTGGCGAGTGATTGCTCGAGCCCTTCTTGTGCATGGGCCTGCGAGACCTGGCTGCTCGATTCGATCAAGACAAAATAAGGGCCGCTTTGCAGAGGGGTATTTTTCGAGAAGCGTTCATTACGAAGGGGGCCCGCTTGCTCGGGAAAGTATTCAAGGACTGGCGCAAGTGCCGTGGGACTCATCAATTCGAATGCGGTGAGCAGGCTACCGAGTTGTTGTTTGGTCTCTTGAAGCAGGGCGATGGCCTTGGAAATGGTCTCGACTTCGACCCATGCCGTGCAGAGGCCCTTGGGCGCGGGCTCGAGTGCGAGAACAGCCGCGGTGATCACGCCCAGGGTTCCCTCGGAGCCGATGTATAAATCGCGCAGGTCGTATCCTGTGTTGTCTTTTCGAAGACCACGAAGGCCGGACCATATTTCCCCCGAGGCGGTGACGACCTCGAGACCCAGGCACTGGCGGCGGGCATTGCCATAACGAATCACTGCCGTGCCGCCCGCATTGGTGGCCAGCAGACCGCCAATCGTGGCCGAGCCGCGCGCCGTGAGATCGACTGGAAAGAGTAGGCCGCGCGCCTTGGCCTGTTGCTGAACTTGCTCAAGGGTAGCACCCGCTTCCACGGTGATGGTCGCATTCTCGAGATCAATGCTGCGAATGTGATTGAGCTTGGAGAGGTTCAGGAGTAGTTGGCTGGCACTCGAATCGGGGGTGGCCCCGCCCGAGAGGCCAGTGTTGCCTCCCTGGGTGACGATGGGGATGCGATGGGCCCGGCAGGCCCTGACAACTGCGTGGACCTCAGCAGTGCTCTTGGGGAAGGCGATTGCGATTGGTTGGCCTGTGAAACGTCCGCGCCAATCGGTGCAGTAGGGCACCATTCCTGCGGGGTCTGTGAGCAGGTCTATCTTCATCCGCGAGCCAGATGCGTCGCTGAGGGATGCCTCTGCGATCGCTTCAGCAAGCGCGTCTTGAAGCAGAGTCAATGATGCG
>JBJOGU010000114.1:0-6258 GCA_046048075.1 Pseudomonadota bacterium | reverse complement strand
TCAAAGAGATCTATTCCAAGCTCAGTCCCTGGCAGATCTCGCAGGTGGCCCGGCACCCGCAGCGCCCATACACGCTCGATTTCATTGGCATGCTCTGCACGGACTTCCATGAACTCCATGGCGATCGGGGCTTTGCCGATGACCCTGCGATTGTTGGCGGGATCGCCCGATTCAATGGACGGTCGGTGGTAGTAATCGGCCATCAGAAGGGCCGAGACATCAAGGAGCGCACCTTTCGCAACTTCGGCATGCCACGTCCTGAGGGCTATCGCAAGGCCGAACGGCTCATGCTCTTGGCCGAGAAATTCGGCATGCCGGTTCTCACATTTGTTGATACCCCAGGCGCCTATCCCGGTATCGGCGCGGAGGAGCGCGGCCAGTCCGAGGCCATTGGCAAGAACCTCTTCGTTATGGCCGGCCTTCGGGTACCCCTTATTGCGACGGTGATCGGAGAGGGTGGCTCGGGAGGGGCCCTGGCCATCGCGGTGGCAGACCAGGTTCTCATGCTTCAGTTTGCAACTTATTCGGTGATCTCCCCGGAGGGCTGTGCATCGATTCTCTGGAAGAGTGCGACCAAGGCGCCGGAGGCCGCAGAGACGCTTGGTATCACTGCCCCTCGCCTCAAGACGCTCGGGCTGGTCGACAAGGTTGTGGCCGAGCCGCAGGGCGGGGCACACAGAGATCCCGAGGCGGCCGCAAGTTCGCTTCGCAAGGCCATCGAGGAGAGTCTCAAGGCCGTCACGGCCATGACCACCGACGACATGCTCGCCCAGCGCCAGGCTCGCCTGCGAGCCTATGGACGATTCAAAGAAGCCAGTTAATTCCCTGGTGGGCTTGGTCTGTCCGCCGTGGCCTCTCCAGGGGCAGGGCAGGTTGCTCGTGGCCTTGTCGGGCGGTCTTGATTCCACCGTTCTCTTCCACTCCCTGATTCGCTGGCGCGCCACAGCAGCGCCAGGTTCTGTATGGGCCAACTGCCAGATTTCGGCCGTTCACTTGAATCACGGGCTGCAGAATGCGGCGGTCGATTTCGAGGATGCGGTGCGAGTGCTATGCCAATCTCAATCGATTCCTCTCGAGGTGGTCGTCGAGCGCCCATCCGATGAAGCGATTGCCTCCAATGGTGTTGAGGCCGCCGCCCGCGAGGTGCGGCATCGTCGACTGCGCGAACTCGCTAAGCGTCAGGGCGCAGTCCTTGTGTTGGCGCACCACCTCAATGACCAGGTTGAAACAGCCCTCCTTCAATGGGTGCGCGGGGCCGGTGTAGAGGGCCTCTCATCCATGTTGGAACTCTCGCAGTTCGATGGCGTTTGGCTCTGGCGGCCACTTCTAGGCTGCAGTCGGGTGCAGCTCGAGGCGATGGCCGCTGACATGGGTCTTCAATGGGTTGAGGATCCCACCAATGGCTCGCTCGACTACGACCGAAATCGGGTTCGTCAGCGTGTCATTCCTGAGTTGTTGGCACTTCGCCAGGGCGCGATGGAGGCCATGGGCAGGAGCATCTCGCATCTTCAGTCGGCCCGGCGTCAGCTAGAGGAATTCGCTGAGATCGATCTGAGGGCATGCGCAATTGGTAATGGCTTGCCCACGGACTCGCAGGAGAGTTCAAGGCCTCCCACGGAACTGTCGCTTGCGCTCTGGCGCGGTCTGTCTCCTGATCGACAACGATCGGTATTGCGTCACTGGATTCGCAGTCACGGCCTGCCCATGCCCCCCGCACGACGGCTCGATGAGTTTGTTCGCCAGTTGTTGGCCGCTGACTCGGAGAGCCGCGCGACGCTGGAGGTGGAGGCCGATTCGGTTGCTCGTCGGGCGGGCTTTCGGGTATGGTTGCGGGCTGGCCAGATGCGGCTAGAACCCAATTCATTCAGTAGAAATCATGTCTCTCATAGTCCATAAATATGGTGGCACCTCGATGGGGTCCACTGAGCGCATTCAGAACGTGGCCAGGCGTGTGGCCAAGTGGCAGCGCGCTGGCCACCAGATGGTGGTGGTGCCCTCGGCCATGTCGGGCGAGACCAATCGATTGCTTGGGCTGGCCAAAGAGATTACCGACAACCCCGATCCCCGCGAGCTCGATCAGATTGCTGCCACCGGAGAACAGGTCTCGGTCGGTTTGCTTGCATTGGCCCTGCAGAAGCAGGGTGTGAAGGCCAAGAGTTACACCGGCTGGCAGGTTCCGGTGCGAACCGACTCCGCCTTCACAAAGGCACGCATTGAGTCGATTGATGACGCGCGCGTGCGCCAGGATCTTAACGATGGCTACGTGGTCATCATCACGGGGTTCCAAGGCATCGATCCATCGGGTTCGATCACCACCCTTGGGCGAGGGGGGTCCGACACATCTGCTGTTGCGGTCGCTGCCGCACTGGGTGCGGAAGAATGCTTGATTTACACCGATGTCGATGGCGTTTACACCACCGACCCACGAATTGTCGCCGAGGCCAAGCGGCTTGAGCGCGTGACCTTCGAGGAGATGCTCGAAATGGCCAGCCTTGGGTCCAAGGTGCTGCAGATTCGGTCGGTCGAGTTTGCGGGCAAGTACAAGGTGAAGACGCGGGTGCTCTCGAGCCTCACTGACCCGGACATGAATCTCGCGCAGGAGGCCCAGTCGGGCACTCTGATTACTTATGAGGAAGATGAAATCATGGAGCAGGCAGTTATTTCTGGCATTGCATTCAATCGAGACGAGGCCAAGATTACTGTGGCGGGCGTGCCCGACAAGCCCGGCATTGCATACAAGATTCTGGGTCCAGTTGCGGCCGCCAATATCGATGTCGACATGATCATTCAGAATGCCAGCCACGATGGCATGACCGATTTTTCATTCACGGTCCATCGCAATGAGCTTAACAAGGCCCTTGAAGTGATTCGAGGCAAGGTTCAGCCAGAGATTCAGGCTCGCGAGATTTCCAGTGCGGCCGATATCTGCAAGGTGTCGGTGGTGGGAATTGGCATGCGCTCCCACGTGGGGATTGCCAGCCAGATGTTCGAGACCCTCTCGAAGGAGGGCATCAATATTCAGATGATCTCGACCAGTGAGATCAAGATTTCCGTGGTGATCGACGACAAATACATGGAGCTGGCCGTGCGGGCCCTGCACAAGGCCTTCGGTTTGGAGGCCTAAGTTAGAATGGAAGTAACGGAGACGTGACCGAGAGGCCGAAGGTGCTCCCCTGCTAAGGGAGTATGTGCCAAAAGCGCATCGTGGGTTCGAATCCCACCGTCTCCGCCAGTCTAAAGGCCCAGTCAGTTTGCGAAAGTGTCTCATGTGGCTCTCTTTAGCCATATCGGGTGGCACTTCCCAGCCAATCCGTTCATCAGACTCCACATCAGTTCAGCAGAAGCAGGTCGACGGGCTCCCGTTGTTTCCTGGTTTTATTCGGGTCTTCGATCAGAGGCTCGATTGCAATCTCACCTGCAAACTACGGCTCGGGCCTCATCAAGTTCAAGCATCGGTGTCATCTCTTGAGCGGACGCTTCGCCCCCGATCCAAGCGGAGATGTCTTGGATCACGCGTTTGGCCTCCCGCTGTCGGGTAAGCATGTGCCAGCCATTGGGGTAGACGATCCATTGAAGATTTGCCGAGGCCTCCGAAGCCACCGCCACGAGCCTTGTGAGCCAATAGCAGGTGGGCTCTGGCGGAATGATTTTGTCTTTGAGTCCGTATAGCACCAGGGTCGGTGTTGGAAATTCGATTGGATGATTGAGTGCCTGTCCCATGAGCTGGGTTACCCCATAAAGACTGCTCACGCGGGTCTCTTTGATAAAGAGTGGGTCAAGGCTCAATTCGCGTGATACGACCGGGTCGTCGGTGGGCCGGATGCCCAGACTCTGAATGCCCCGACCGGTGAAGGTGAAGTCGGGCGCTATGGCATTGAACCACTGGAGACTCGCGCGCTGGTACCAGGGCATCGCTTCGGCGCCCCATATCGCAGGTGCCTTCAGAATAATTTTGTCGGCCGTCAGGCCGGGCCTCTCAGTGCTCGCGCGGAGAACCACCGCACCGCCCATGCTCTCTCCCACAACGATCAGAGGTAGGGTGGGGTGGCGCTGCCTGACTTGTTGGGCAACCTCTCGCAGATCGTCCACCAGACGATTCTCGCCTGCCCAAACACCTGGCCTTGGATTGGCGCCGAATCCGCGCTGATCGTAGGCGTAGACGACGGCGCGGTGATGCGCCAGAAGGGCTCGCGCCAGTGGGGCAAAAGCCTTGCTGTGGTCATTGAATCCGTGGACACCGAGAACCACGATTTTCGGGTTGTCTGGGGCCCACTGACGGTAGAAAAGAGTGGTCTGGTCGCTGAGCCGGAATGCCGACTCAATTGGCAGAGGCTCTGCCCGTGCGCCATTCGGTTGAAGAACGGCAAGCGTTGCAAACAGCGAGAGTGTGAGACCAACGATTCGCATGGCCCCTATTTTGGGGCAGTTTGAGCGGCCCTAGGCTCTTGCCAACTGAATGAGGTGTTCCACGACTTGCAGGGCTCGATGGTTGTCACCACTGAGCATCGCCGGAGAGGTTCTGTAGCGGCCTTGAATACCAAACTGGGGAACGCTGGTGACTCCATAAGCTTTCACCAATGCATCCGACTCGTCAATGCCCGAGGCCACGGTCTTGGAGCGCCATGCCGATTCAAATGCGGCTGTATCGATACCATGGATGCGGGCCCACTCCGAGCAGTCCATCAGGCTCTCGAGGTTGCGTTTCTCTTCGTGTATCGCACGGTAGGCCTGTCGATGCAGGCGTTTGTCCTCGCCAAGCAAGACCAGTGTGAGGTAGAGCTGCTGATGCGTTGTGCTGTGGAATGAGACAGGCACGTACCGAAATGAGACATCTGCAGCGAGTGTCGTCTTCCACTCCTCGAGTATTGGCTCGAGGCGATTGCAAAACGGACAGCCGTAGCGGAAGAACTCCACGACCTCGATCCTCTTGGGGTCTCTGGTTGGCGCATGCAACTCGAGGGTCTCGTAGTCGATTCCCTCATCTGGCTTGGCTGCTGCATGAAGGAGAGGGTGGGCTGCGAGGAGTGGCAATAAGGCCAGACCAAAGGAAATCTGGCGTCGACGGATTTGTGGGTATTGGGGATGTGGGTCGAGGGGGGTCATTCCCCGGACTGTAGTTCGCTGTCGCGATAAATCATTTGATCTATCGCAACTGATTCTGGATCTCTCTTTGATTTCAAATCAACGGCTGCAAGGGTGTTCCGCATTGGATGGGTTGGGTCCGTCGGCGCACTCGAGGCAGCCAAGGAACTTGCAAGGGCAGAGGTCAGACCGAAGATCGAGCGCTGTGCGAGTGCGACAGCAGCACTTAAGAAGAATGGGGGGTCATTGACGATATTGGCCACCCGGTAGGCACCCAGGGCCTGCGAATTGGTCTGGCCCGTAAAGAACGGCGAGACATCCTCATCGCCCCGTCCTTCCTGAACGGCGCGCATGATGTCTGCGTAGGTCACGGGTCGACCGTCGGGGAGTCGATGGTGGACTCCCTTGTCTTCTCCTTGCCCCGAGCTCGGGATATAGGCGAGTGGTGACGGCAGATTCTTGTCGATAGTCGACACAGGCCCCCCAAATGGTGTTGCGTGCACTTCAATGGAAGCAATGCTTATGCCAGGGGGCGGGAGTGCATCGCAGTCAATAAGCCGACGCAGGAAGGCGACACAAGACAGGCATCCCACGCAAGGAAGGCAGACGAGGCAATAAAAAAGCCCGGCCCCTCTCGGGACCGGGCTGCTGAGTCGAACCAGGTGGTTCTAAAGTGACTTACTTCTGCAGATCGTAGCGATCGGCGTTCATCACCTTGGTCCAGGCGGCCACGAAGTCGTCAACAAACTTCTGCTTGTTGTCGTCTTGGGCATAGACCTCGGCATAGGCACGCAGGATCGAGTTCGAACCGAAGACCAGGTCCACACGTGTTGCCGTGAACTTGGCCTTGCCGCTCTTGCGCTCAACGATGTCATAGCTGTTTTTGCCGGTGGGCTTCCAGTTGTATGACATGTCGGTGAGGTTGACGAAGAAGTCGTTGCTCAGAACGCCAACGCGATCGGTGAATACACCGTGGGCGGTGCCACCGTGGTTGGTGCCCAGAACGCGCATGCCACCGACCAACACAGTCATCTCTTGAGCGGTAAGGCCCATGAGTTGCGTGCGATCGAGGAGCATCTCCTCGGGTGTCACGGCGTAGGACTTCTTCACGAAGTTGCGATAACCATCGGCCAGCGGCTCAAGCACGCCAACAGACTCGACATCGGTCTGCTCTTG
>JBJOGU010000113.1:0-3260 GCA_046048075.1 Pseudomonadota bacterium | reverse complement strand
GATGCTGGGGTCGTGCTTGAGGGCTCTGCCATGGCCCGCCTTGTGGCCAGGGGCAAGCCGGGCCAGCGAGCGAAGAAGTTTCTTGATCACGCCTAAGAGGTTATCAGGATCACAGGCCAGTTCTGTGCTTTGGCATGGGCAAGAAGGGAGGGATCCGGATTGACCGCCACGGGGTGCGTGACCCGAGACATCAGCGGTAGGTCGTTGAGCGAGTCGCTATAGAAGTAAGAGCGCTCGAAGGCCTCGAGCGAGGTATCCCGCTGCGCCAACCATTGGGCCACCCGCGTGATCTTTCCCTCACGAAAACTCGGCACCCCCAGCGGCCTTCCGGTAAAGCGGCCATCCTTCTCCTCGAGTTCGGTGGCAATAAGATGCTCAATTCCAAAGAGCGCGGCAATTGGCCCAGTAATGAAACGATTGGTCGCCGTCACAATGGCCATGAGATCTCCGGCGGCCCGATGGGACTCCACGAGATCGCGTGCAGACTGGGCAATCTTCGGCGCAATGCGCTCGTTGATCAGAGTCTCTCGCCAGGCGAGTAGTTGCGAATGCGAATGTGTGGCCAGGGGCTTGAGCTGAAATTCCAGAAACTCAAAGATATTCAGAGTGCCCGCCTTGTATTGCGCATAGAACTCGTCGTTTCGTCGGCTGTACCAGTCACGGTCGACCACTCCAAGCTCAACCAGGTACTGGGCCCAGGCCACATCGCTGTCCATTTCAATGAGGGTGTTGTCGAGATCAAAGAGGGCGATTTGTCTGGGATTGGTTGGCATGGGTCGAACGGTTGGGTTGAGATGCTGGGTTGTTGGGTTGGCTTTGTCTGCAAAATGGGGCGTTGGGTTTTTTGGATTGGCGCTGACGTAGTCGCTTGTGCTACTGCTCGAACTGTGCGAAGACGGTGCGCAGCATTGGCAAGGAGACGGGCCGCTGCACAGAGAGCGCATACCGATCGACTGCATCGAGCATGGCGGTCAGCAATGAGAGATTACGCGACTGGTGATTGAGTAGGTAATGGAACAGCCGATCGTAGTCTGCTTGGCCCGGCCCAGCGATCCAACCCAAGGCGCTCGCCCGCTGCCGAAGGGCAGTGAGCATCTCTGCATCGGTGAGTTCGTGCAATTCGAAGACCAGGCATTGGCCCAGTCGGGTGCGGACATCCTCTCGGAGCGAGAGTCGAAGGGGCGGGCGATCGGCGGCCATCACGATGCTTCGACCAGCCGCTATGGCACGGTTATAGGCACCAAAAAGCCAGGCCTGCTCGTCCGGACTCGATAGGTGAACATCGTCGACCAGCCAGAGTGGTTCCTCAATGAGGCCGGCCAGCGCAAGCGATGGGTCGCTCGTGCTCGATTGGCCCATGCGGATGTATCGAACGTCATTGCGCTGTGCCGCCCATGCCTTGAGCCAATAGGTCTTTCCGCTGCCTGGCGCACCCCATAGCAGAAGTCCTTTTGCACTCGGTGATTCAAGCGTCTGGGCCAAGGCAGCCAAAGCGGCAGCGTTGCGTCCGGCGACCCCGGCCTGCAGGCTGGGCTCGGCGGGTTGCAAAAGGCCGAGCGCCAACTGCTCAATGGGCGATGGGGGTGGGGGAGGCGTTGAGTGCGAAGGGGGAGAAGGGGTTTGTCCCATAAAATGGCATTTTCCGGGCCTCTCTCATGAATACCAAATCACCCCCTCTGACCTATCGCGATGCCGGTGTCGACATCGATGCTGGAGATGCCCTTGTCGACCGCATCAAGCCAATGGCCAAGCGGACCATGCGGCCAGAAGTGCTTGCTGGAATTGGGGGTTTTGGGGCGCTCTGCGGACTGCCCACCAAATACAAAGACCCCGTATTGGTCTCGGGAACCGATGGTGTGGGCACCAAGCTCAAGCTCGCTTTCGCCCTCGATCGTCACGACACCGTGGGCGTCGATTTAGTGGCCATGAGTGTCAACGACATCCTGGTGCAGGGGGCCGAACCACTTTTTTTCTTGGATTACTTTGCCTGCGGGCGACTCGCGGTCGAGACCGCCGCCGAGGTGGTGGGTGGAATTGCCTCGGGCTGCGAGCAGGCCGGATGCGCACTCATTGGCGGCGAGACCGCGGAGATGCCTGGCATGTATCCCGATGGTGAATATGATTTGGCGGGCTTTGCCGTGGGCGTGGTCGAGCGGACCAAGATTCTCGATGCAGGCGGTGTCAGTCAAGGCGATGTGGTCTTGGGTCTGGCATCGAGTGGTTTCCACAGCAATGGCTATTCATTGGTGCGCAAGGTCTTGGAGCGTCGATTCGGAGAGATTTCTCGTCAAGCCCTCTCCTCCATTCAACTCGCCGTTGCGCCCGGTTCCGACAAGTTGATGGGTCTCGATGACTTGGTGATGCGGCCCACCCGAATCTATGTGAAGTCGGTTCTTGAGGCCCTCGCCAAGCACGGGAGTGCGATTCACGGACTGGCCCACATCACCGGTGGTGGCCTGGTGGGCAATGTGCCCCGCGTTCTTCCCGATGGGCTCACTGCTCGGCTTGATCGGTCTGCCTGGCCCATGCCCGCCCTCATGCAATGGATTCAGACCGAGGGCCAGATCGATGATGCGGAGATGCACCGTGTCTTCAACTGCGGCATTGGCATGGTGGTGATTGTTCCGGCCAATGAGGCCGAGTCGGTGGCCGCAACACTTACCGCCGCAGGAGAGATGGTCTTTCGAATCGGAGAGATTCAGGCGCGGTCCAAGAGCGAGGCGCAGACGGTCATCATCTGATCGAGTGTTGCTGTCTGGGGGTCGAGTCGCTCGAGCCCCCCAAAGCTTCTCTGCCAGGTGATCTGACGCTTGGCGAGTTGTCGGGTGGCTTCCAGGGCCTTCTGAAAGAATTCGCTCTCGCTTTCAAAGCCACTCTGCCGATCCAGGTGCGCCCACGCCTGTCGATAACCCACGGCCCGCATGCTGGGGTGCGCTGCAGTGAGTCCGACTCGGGTCTTGAGGGCTCGAACCTCTGATAGAAACCCCTTGGCCATCATCTCCCGAAGGCGGCGCTCGATCGAATGGTGGAGTCCGGCCCGATCACCGGGTTCGAGGGAAATCACGGGAAAGGTTTTCATCGTCCTGGAACCCGTTGCCCTCGCGCTCAATTGGCTCTGCGCGATCCATTGACTCAGTGATTGCCCGGTGGCCCGATGGACTTCAAGGGCCCTGGAAATCCGCTGGGCATCGTTGGGGGCGAGGCGAGCGGCGGTCACTGGATCAATCGTTCTGAGTTGCTCGTGCATTGCTGGCCATCCG
>JBJOGU010000112.1:0-4322 GCA_046048075.1 Pseudomonadota bacterium | reverse complement strand
CGGGTGTACTCAGCCAGCGTTTCGATCACACTCGAATCAATATGGTCTCTCAAAAGAGGGCGATGACGCTCAATTGCTTGAGCGATGCGCCGATCAAGCGCAGGTTCAAGCAACAGATCGGCGCTCAGCTGCATCGGGGCCCAATGATTGGCTTCGAAGCTTCTTCAAATGAATCAAAAGAAGCGAAATGGTGGCGGAAGTGATCCCCGATAGCCGGGATGCCTGCCCAATGGTCTCAGGACGGGCGGCAGAAAGGCGCTGAATCGCTTCATTCGAGAGCCCTCGAATAGCCTCGTAAGAGAGCTCCCCAGGTATGGGGGTCTCCTCGTGATGGCGACGACGCTCGACTTCATCCGACTGGCGGCGAATGTATCCCTCGTATTTCACCTGGATTTCGACCTGCTCCGCCGCTGTCTCGTCCTCTAAAAAACGATGATCAAAGACCTCCTCAAGCGCAAGCAGCCGAACCTCGGGGCGCTTGAGGAGGTCATATGCTGAGGCCTCTGGGGGCGGAATCGGCAGATCCGGAAACACCCTCGACCATCGACTCGGGGCAAGCCCGATACCAAAATAAGTGCGCTTCAAGGCGGTCTTTCCGGACTCGACCTCGTCTCGCTTCCGGTTAAATTGACCCCAACGATCGTCATCAACCAGGCCCATCTCTCGTCCAATGGGAGTGAGGCGCAGATCAGCATTGTCCTCGCGGAGGCTCAGGCGGTACTCGGCCCGACTCGTGAACATTCGATATGGCTCGCTGACCCCCCTGGTGACCAAATCATCGACCAACACCCCCAGGTAGGCCTCATGGCGCTCGGGGCACCAAGGTGGGAGCCCCTTGGTTTGGCGGGCTGCATTGAGGCCTGCCAGAAGCCCTTGTGCGGCCGCCTCTTCATAGCCTGTGGTTCCGTTGATCTGACCGGCGAAAAATAAACCGCCGATGGCTTTGGTCTCGAGGCTCCGGCGCAGGCCTCGAGGATCGAAGTAGTCGTACTCGATGGCGTAGCCGGGCCGAAGAATATGCGCCCCCTCGAGGCCCGCCATGGAATGAACGATTTCCAACTGGACATCGAAGGGCAGGCTGGTGGAAATCCCATTCGGATAAATCTCGTGGGTATCGAGCCCTTCGGGTTCTAGATAGATCTGGTGACTGGCCTTGTCTGCAAATCGGTGGACCTTGTCTTCGATGGATGGGCAATAGCGCGGTCCCACCCCCTCAATGACCCCGGTAAACATCGGAGACCGATCGAGGCCCGCGCGAATCGCTTCATGGGTTTTTTCATTGGTGTGCGTGACCCAACAGGAGACCTGGCGTGGGTGCATCTCCCGGCTGCCGATGAATGAAAACACCGGAACGGGGTCGAGATCACCAGGCTGCTCTGCAAGCCTGGACCAGTCAATGGAGCGGCCATCAATCCTGGGCGGTGTCCCCGTTTTGAGGCGCCCCTGCGGTAGAGACAATTCCTTGAGTCGCCTCGAGAGCGCTATTGCGGGGGGGTCTCCGGCACGACCAGCCGAGTGACTTTGAAGCCCGACGTGGATCTTGCCGTTCAAGAAAGTACCAGCTGTCAACACGACCGTCGAGGAGCGGAAGATGAGACCGGTCTGGGTGACCACCCCTGCGACCCGATCCGATTCAATTAGAAAGTCATCGACGGCTTGAGCAAACAAACTGAGTCGCGCCTGGTTTTCGAGGCGCCGCCGAACGGCCGCCCTGTATAGCACTCGATCGGCCTGGGCCCGCGTGGCCCGAACGGCGGGCCCTTTGGAGCTGTTCAATATGCGAAACTGTATCCCGGCCTCATCGGTCGCAATGGCCATAACACCGCCGAGGGCATCAATTTCCTTGACCAGATGGCCCTTGCCAATACCCCCGATAGACGGATTGCACGACATCTGTCCCAGGGTCTCGATGGAGTGGGTGATTAAAAGCGTCTCAGCCCCAGCCCTGGCCGAGGCCAAGGCCGCCTCGGTTCCAGCGTGGCCACCACCAACAACAATGACATCAAACCGCTTTGGGAAGTCCAAGATCTCTGCCGCTTTGTCTGCCAAATGAGGGGTTGGGATAGGGGGCGCTGGCCCGAAATTGCTTTGAAGGGAGACGATTATAGGGGGAGCCGGTGGGCCGACTCAACCACTTTGGTAATTGTTTCACGTGAAACATCGGTCGTCTGGAAGCGGCGCGGTCGCTGTTTCACGTGAAACATTTGGTGTAGAAACCCGGTGGGGCAACCGTCTTGAACGAACAGCCCCGAGTGAGCTTAGGCCAGCCCACCCAGGGTGATGTACTTCATCTCTAAGTACTCCTCGACCCCATGCCGCGAGCCTTCCCTGCCCAGCCCGGACTGTTTTACACCGCCAAAAGGGGCGACCTCATTCGAAAAGGCTCCGGTGTTGACGCTCACCATGCCGGACTCAAGTCCGCTTGCCACCCGAAATGCCCGTCCCAAATCCCTGGTGTAGAGATAGGCAGCCAGCCCAAACTCGGTGTCGTTTGCTCGACGAAGCACCTCCTCCTCACTCTGAAAGCCGAAGAGGGGCGCAACCGGCCCAAACGTCTCTTCATCCGAGAGTTGAACCCCTTCAGGGACGTGAGAGAGGACGGTCGGCTGAAAAAAGAGGCCTCCCTGGGGATGTCGCGCCCCACCCGTCATCAACCGAGCCCCCTTGGAGAGAGCGTCCTTCACATGGACCTCCACCTTCTCGAGCGCCGCCGCCTCAATGAGCGGCCCGATCTGCACTCCGGACTCAAGTCCTGAACCAACCTTTAAAGCCTCAACCCGCGCGACCAAACGCTCTGCAAACGCGTCCATGATCGGCTCCTGGATATAAATTCGATTGGGACAAACACAGGTCTGTCCAGCATTACGAAACTTGGCAGCCATGAGGCCCTCGACGGCCTGGTCCAGATCGGCGTCCTCGAAAACAATGAATGGCGCGTTCCCGCCGAGTTCCAACGAGAGCTTCTTAATAGTTGGGGC
The DNA here is from genome assembly GCA_046048075.1 of Pseudomonadota bacterium. Lineage (GTDB taxonomy): Bacteria > Pseudomonadota > Gammaproteobacteria > Burkholderiales > Burkholderiaceae_A > Hahnella. The sequence goes on along the minus strand of JBJOGU010000112.1, from coordinate 1,344 downwards.
GGACTGGGCAAACAGAAGCCTTCCCACCTCAGTGGAACCGGTAAATGAAAGCTTTCGGACCCGGCTATCGCCGCAGAGCGTGCGACCGATTTCGGGGGCCGATGAACCGCTTCCCGTCACCACATTGAATACGCCCGGCGGAAACCCCGCCCGGATCGCCAACTCCCCCAAGGCGAGCGCTGTCAGTGGGGTTGCCTCTGCAGGCTTGGCCACAGAAGTGCAGCCGACCGCAAGCCCGGGCGCACACTTGCGCGTGATCATTGCCGCCGGGAAATTCCAAGGGGTAATCGCCGCCGTCACACCAATGGGCTCCTTGGTGACCAAGATCTGCCGCCCTGCAACGGTTGGAGGGATGACTTCACCATAGACCCGCTTGGCCTCCTCCGCGAACCACTCAACAAAACTCGCGGCGTAGAGCACCTCGCCCCGGGCCTCGGCCAACGGTTTGCCCTGCTCCATGGTCATGAGCAAGGCCAAATCATCTGCACTCTCAACAATCAGGCGGTGCCATACTTTGAGAATCTCAGACCGCTCCTTGGCCAGTCGCCCCCTCCAGGATGGAAGAGCGGCAGAGGCGGCCTCGACGGCCAGTCGCGTCTCTGCCTCGCCACAATCAACGACCTCAGCGATCAACTCGCCAGTTGCGGGGTTGGTCACCGAAAAACGCCGGCCACTCCCAACCCAGGCCCCGTTGATGAGGCTCTCAGTCCGCAATAGGGATGGATCTCGTAGCCCAGAAAACAAATCCTCTCGAACACCCATATCGACTCCTCAACTATTTCATTGTAGGCATCACAAACTCAGCTCCCGAGCGAATGCCTTTGGGCCAACGTTGGGTAATGGCCTTGTAGCGCGTGTAGAAGCGAACACCCTCGGGCCCGTGTATGTGGTGATCCCCAAACAAAGAATCCTTCCAGCCACCGAATGAGTGGAAAGCCATGGGGACAGGAATGGGAATGTTCACTCCGATCATTCCCACCCTGACGCGATGGCTGAACTCTCTGGCGGAGTCGCCATCGCGAGTAAAGATGGAGACTCCATTGCCATACTGGTGATCATTGATCAGTGCCAGCGCCTCTTCAAAATCCTTCACCCGCACCACGCTCAACACCGGACCAAAGATCTCTTCCTTGTAGACCGTCATTGCTGGCTTCACCTGGTCAAGCAGGCAAGGCCCCATAAAGAAACCCTCTTCGGCCCCGGAAGGCTTAAACCCGCGCCCATCCACCACCAGCTTTGCACCCTCCTTTTCGCCTAGCGCAACAAAGCCAAAGACCTTTTCAAGGTGGGCCTTGGTGACAAGCGGGCCCATCTCTGAGCCAGCCACCGCTCCAGGCAGCACCT
>JBJOGU010000111.1:0-2799 GCA_046048075.1 Pseudomonadota bacterium | reverse complement strand
CTTATGGGGGCCTGCTGGCCATGCACAGCCTCTGGGTGGCGCCCTGGCTAAGTCGAGTCGATGGGGTCGGGGAGGCCGAGGCCGCTCTGGGTCTATTTGTAGTTACCGCAACTGTTCTGCTTAGCCATCTGGGCACGGCGGCCCTCTCGGTGCGTGTTCAGAGGTGGGGATGGGGGCTTGCGCAACTCATGCATACGGGGCTCGTCGGCATGGCGATCGCAACCCTTGCGCTCATGGTCGCTCCAGTAGGGTGGGCACTCTACTGCTGGATTCTTGTCTTTCTATTCGGCGGAGTCACCACGCTCGCTTACACCCGGTTTGGCAGTGCATTTCCAGTCGCTCTCTCAGGAAGGGCCACCACCGGATTTAACTTCCTGATTTTTATTGGTGCCTTTGCGGTGCAGTGGGGGCTGGGGTTGGCCATTGATGGGTTCATGGCCCTGGGCAGTGAGGAGCCAGTGGCCATGCGAATGGGGATTGGCCTCTGGCTCATTGCTCAGGTGGCAAGCCTTGTCTGGCTCACGAGGTCGCGGGCCGATCCAGACCCCGCCTGAGGCCAATGGCCTTGGCCATCTGGGCAGGCGTTACTTGGTGCTGGCCCTCGAGGTCTGCAATGGTTCGGGCCACTCGCAACAGCCGGTGCACCACTCTCAGGCTCCAGCCCATGCGCTGGGCCATATTCGAGACAAGATCCGCAGCCGAGGCTTCGATTAGAGACATTTGATTGAGCTTGGCAATAGAGAGGTCGGCGTTGTTGCATCCCTGGCGTGCCCGAGCAATCTCACGAGCGCGGGCTACCGCCTGGACCATCTCAGAGGTTCCACCATTTGCGAGGCCCTCAATGCTGGGCCCATGAGCTCGGGTGGCCGCATTGTTTTGCTCCTGCGTGGTGTTCTGCTCCAGCATCACGGCCAGATCGAAGCGATCCAACACAGGCCCTGAGATTCGGCCTCGATATCGCTGCACTTGATCGGGGGAGCAGCGACAGGCCTTGCCTCCCCAGAGCCCGCAAGGGCATGGGTTCATGGCGCCAACCAGCATGAAATGGGCGGGGTATTCCACCTGCTCCTTGGCCCGAGATATACGGACCTGCTTGGTCTCCAGAGGCTCGCGAAGACTCTCGAGACAGTCTCTTGAAAACTCGGGCATTTCATCGAGAAAGAGGATGCCCCCATGGGCGAGGGACATTTCGCCTGGGCGAATCGGTATGCCGCCACCGGTCAAAGCCCGCGCAGTGGAGGTGTGATGGGGGTTTCGGAATGGTGGGCGCGCGAAACCGCTGCCGTTGTGGCTCGATCCCCTCTCGGTGCCCCTACCTGAGCTTCTATCGATACCCGCTGGCGATCCCGTTGCGAGACTCCGAATGGCAGCGAGTTCCGCCGCGATCGCATTCGGCATGGGTGGAACAAGCCCTGCCATTCGTTGGGCAATCATTGATTTGCCAACACCAGGGGGGCCGAGCATAAGAAGGTTATGGGCACCGGCCACCGCAACCATCGCGGCCTGCCGCGCCACGGACTGGCCTTGAAGGTCTTCCCATAGCGGCGCTTCTGGCTCGGCGAGATCAGGGTCCTCCAGCAGGCTCGACCCATCGGGGCTAAAGAAGGCGGGGGCTGGTTTTTTACAAGACCAGACAGTGAGTGCTTCGCCTACTCGCAAGGCAAACACTAAGTCATGCAGACTGGTGGCCAAGCAAATCGGTTGCTCGGCCTCAAATCCCAATAGGTCGTTGGCGTTGCACCTCGGCAAAACGAGGTATGGTCGATCGCCGAGGGGCTCCAATGACAGAGCGGTGGCCAAGGCAAATGCCGCCCGAACCGGAAGGAGTTCTCCAGAGAGCGAGAGTTCACCTGCAAATACTTTGTTCTCCAATGCCTTCAGTGGAAACTGCTGGCTCGCCGCCAGGATTCCTAAGGCGATGGCTAGATCAAAGTGGCCAGAGTCTTTGGGGAGGTCTGCAGGGGTGAGGCTCACCGTCACACGTCGTGCAGGGAATTCGAAACCCGAGTTCACCAGTGCGGCGCGAACCCGGTCGCGGGACTCACGAACAGCGGTGCTGGGCAGGCCCACCAAGGAAAACTGCGGCAGGCCATTGGCCAGGTGAACCTCGACTCGAACGACTTGGCTTCGCAAGCCCAAGAGACTGCGGGCATGTGCAAGGGCAAAAGACATGACCGGCAGTGTTGCCGGCCAGTCGGCAACCGACTATCGGCTGGACTACGGGAAGAGCAGGGTGGAGATCGGTCGTTTTGCCGCCTCTGAAACAGCCCGTAAAAAAGTAGGCGGCTGTGCCTTTGGCTAAGTCTTAGGGCTGTTCGGCCCTTGTAACTCAGCCAATCGAGCCTCGAGCTCATTGAGCTTTTGCCTGGCCCGCGAGAGCGCCTCCTGCTGCTGCTCAAACTCCTCGCGGGTCACCAGGTCCATTCGCTCCAAGGCAGCCGACACCGCCGAGCGAAAGTGCTTTTCCATCTCCGCGCGGGGGGCCTCGCCCACGAGGCCCGAAACCCTCTGCTGAAAGTCTTGGAAGGCGGCCGACCAATCGGGCATTGAGAACTTGTTCATGGCGAGAAAGTTAACACGCCCTGAGGGGGGCGCAGAGGGTTCAGGCTTACCTCGCAAGTAGGCAGTGCGGTGCTGAATTCGGTGCGTGCGTCGCACCAACTTGGTGAGGAAGCCCCGGGATTCGGCACCAAGTTGAATCAAAAACAGGCCGAAAACCCCGTTTTCCGGGGTTTTCACCATGGCATGAGTCCTGCTGTTGTCCTTCTCGTTAAAACCCACTTGGAGAACCACACAAAT
>JBJOGU010000110.1:0-5038 GCA_046048075.1 Pseudomonadota bacterium | reverse complement strand
CCGTGGCATCCGCAGTGATGCTTGCCGGCTGCGCCGGTCAGTATGGGCCGATGTCCGATCTTGATCGAATGACGCAGAGCATTGTCAAGGCGGGCTTCCAAGAGAAGGGCATCGCGAAGCTGGATCGCCTGAATCAAGATGATGTCAATATTGCTTGCAGCGCTGCGGAGATGGCGGGCAAGGACCTCGATGCAGCGACGCGCAAGCGCGTTGAGGATGCCAATATGAAGACCATCAAGTTTCCTGCCGATGGCAAGTTCATTGGCGATTGGAAGAGTGGTGAAAAGATTGCCCAGGGTGGTCGCGGCATGACTTACAGCGACAAGGAGGGTGCTGTGAATGGTGGCAACTGCTACAACTGCCATCAGATCTCCAAGGCCGAAATCTCCTATGGCACGCTAGGGCCCAGTCTCTATCAGTACGGCAAGCTGCGTGGCGATGGTGATGCGGTGATCAAGTACACCTGGGGCAAGCTCTTCAACGCGAAGGCGTACAATGCCTGCACCAACATGCCGCGCTTTGGGCATGCAGGAATTCTCACCGAGGCACAGATGAAGGATCTTATGGCCCTACTTCTGGACCCCGACTCACCGGTCAATAAGTAACGGGGGATTGTATTGATTTGTTTCATGGGGCCCTTCAGCGATGAAGGGCCCTTTTTGGTTCTTATTTATTCGTCAATAGGTATACAAACATGGATCTAAATCGTCGTGAGTTTATGGGTGTCATGGCCGCTGGTGCTGCCAGTGGCATGTTCGGTGGGTTTGGCGATGCCGCAGCCGCAGCTGCCAAGGCAGACAAGCTCTATGAACTGCCAAAGTTTGGCAACGTCAGCTTCTTGCATTTCACCGACTGCCACGCTCAGCTTATGCCGGTTTATTTCCGTGAGCCCAATGTGAATCTCGGCGTGGCTGGTATGCAGGGGCAGGTGCCTCACTTGGTGGGCGACGCACTCCTTAGGAAATATGGCATTCCTGCCAACTCACCACTGGGCCACGCATACAGCTACATCGACTTTGAGAAGTCGGCCAAGGCCTACGGCAAGGTGGGTGGCTTTGCGCACATGGCCACCCTGGTCAAGATGATGCGTGCCAGCCGCCCCCATGCCTTCCTGCTCGATGGAGGCGACACCTGGCAGGGCTCGGCAACATCGCTATGGACCAAGGGCCAGGACATGGTGGACGCCACCAAACTCCTCGGGGTCGACATGATGAGCCCGCACTGGGAGTTCACCTATGGCGCCGATCGCGTCATGGAGATTGTGAAGAAGGAACTCGCCGGAAAGATTGAATTCTTGGCACAGAACGTCAAGACCACCGACTTTGGCGATCCAGTCTTCAAGCCTTATGTGATTCGTGAGCAAAACGGCATCCCCGTTGCGGTCATCGGTCAGGCCTTCCCTTACACCCCCATTGCGAATCCACGCTACATGGTGCCCGATTGGACCTTTGGCATTCAGGACGACAACATGCAAAAGGTGGTCGACGAGGCCCGAGCCAAGGGGGCCAAGGTGGTGGTGGTCGTTTCGCACAACGGCATGGACGTCGACCTGAAGATGGCCTCGCGTGTGCGAGGTATCGATGCAATCCTGGGTGGGCATACACACGACGGTGTCATACAACCCATCAAGGTAAAGAATGCCGGTGGGGTGACTCTGGTGACCAATGCCGGATCCAACACGAAGTTTCTCGGCGTGCTCGATTTCGATGTAAAGGGCGGCAAGGTCACCGACTATCGCTACAAGCTCCTGCCCGTGTTTGCCAATATGTTGCCCGCTGACCGTGACATGGCCGCTTTCATCGATAAGGTGCGGGCGCCATATAAGGCCAAGCTTGAGGAGACGCTGGCCATTACCGATGGTCTGCTCTATCGCCGTGGCAATTTCAATGGCAGCTTCGATCAACTCATTGTCGATGCGCTCATGGATGTGAAGGGTGCCGACCTGGCCTTCTCTCCAGGCTTCCGATGGGGAACCTCGTTGCTGCCTGGGCAGGCCATTACACGTGAGCATGTCATGGACCAGACGGCCACAACTTATTCGTACTCCACGCTCACCGAGATGACGGGTGAGATGATCAAGACGGTCCTCGAAGACGTCTGTGACAACCTCTTCAACCCTGATCCCTATTACCAGCAGGGTGGGGATATGGTTCGCGTTGGTGGGCTTGAGTATGCCTGCGCCCCGAATGAATCCATGGGCAAGCGCATTCAAGACATGCGCTTGAAGGGCAAGCCTATCGATCCCAAGAAGACCTACAAGGTGGCCGGTTGGGCACCTGTGGCCGAGAACGCCAAGGGCGAGATGGTCTGGGATGTCGTCGAGACGTGGCTAAAGGACAAGAAACGCATTGCGCCTCGCAAGATCAACACACCCCGCCTGATTGGGGTTTCTGGCAATCCCGGGCTGGCATAGTCGAGGAGTCAATAATCGCGGAGGAGTCGCATATGCCAACCCTTGAGGCAAACCAGAAGGAATGGAAGGCGGGCGTTCTCATTTGTATGCTTGCTGGTCTGCTTGCTGTCAGTGGTGCGGCGGTGGCTGCGCCGCTTTTCCCCAAAGGAGATCCAGCCAAGGGTGCTGCGCTTCATAAAAGCAAGTGCGTCTCATGCCACAACTCCATGATGCCAACCGGCAAAGGCGAAGAGCTTTATTCCGAAGATTTCCGCAAGATGAACTCGGCCTCGGAGTTACGCACCATGGTGGAATTCTGTGCGAGCCGAACCCGTTCCGGCTGGTTCGAAGAAGAGATTGAACATGTCTCTCGGTATCTAAACGACCAGCACTACAAATTCAAAAAGTAAGGCAGGCCTAGTCGGGGCGGTTTAGAAGAAAGAAACCCGAGAAGCGCCCAGCAAAAACGGTAAGCATCTCTGCGCCGGACTCTGAGGAAACGATGGAAACACCTGGTTGGAAGGTGGGCTGGGTCGACTCGAGACGGAGCAGGTTCCGAGGCCACGACACCCTAAGCTCGGCCTTCATGGGCAGGTAGCCATCGAAGTAGCGTCGCATGAGTGGCCCTGCCTGTAGGCGCCACTGACTTGGCGAGATTTGGTCGAGTGCCCGCGATTGGAGTGCAATGCAGATATGGGCCCCCCGTTGAACGTTGCTGAGAGTCACTCTGTGGGCCTCGCTCTCGATGGTCTCAATCCCTTGATGACTCGATACAGACAGGCCGATGAGTCGCTGGGGATTGAATGCGATGACCACCTTCCGAATCGGATCGAGTTGGTGATGGCAAGTCTCCAGGGAGACTTCTCCGGTTCGAAGGGATTCTTCTGAGAGGGCCACACGAGAGCTATACCAGTAGCCCTTGGGGTCTGGGTTTTCAACCAAGAAACGGAGCTCGCCCTCTTTGGCAATATCGGAGAAGTCCAGGGCCAGCAACGGCGGGGAGCCCATTGTGGCTCCCAGTAAGCAGGCAAGTTGCAGTGCCTTGGGCAGGGAGAACGTCTTTCTCATTTCATAGATTAGGGGGTACCGCGAAGCATCGGTGCAAGCCCCGCTAGGATGGTTTCAAGAATGAGAGGCTGCGCGCGCTCATTCGGATGGATGCGGTCTGCCTGAAAGTAACTCAAATCAGTGGCAAAGCCCTCGAGCATAAAGGGCACCAAGGGCACCCCCAACTCCCTCGCAAGCCGTGGATAGATAGCGGCGAATCGCCTGGTGAAGTCTTCGCCATAGTTCGGTGGCAGTGCAATTCCAACCAGAAGCACCCGGGCCCCATGGGATTTGGCCAGACGAATCATCTGCCGAAGATTCTCTTCGGTTTGAGAGAGTGAGAGGCCCCGCAGCCCATCGTTGGCGCCCAAGGCCAGAATCATGTGGCTGGGATTCTCTTGAATGAGGGCCCGTTTCAATCGCTGAAGACCGCCATGGGTGGTTTCCCCGGATAGGCTTCGGTTGACGACCCTAAGACGCGGCCCGTTGGTGGCGAGCCATTGACCCAATAGGGTGGGCCAGCCCCTCTGAACATCAATGCCGTAGGACGCCGATAGGCTATCGCCATAAATGAGAAGTGTGCCTTTGGAACCCGAACTTGCCTCGGCGGTCGCAGTGAGGGGTGCAATATTGAAACAGGCCATGCCAATTAGAAGAAAAAATGCATGGCGGAACATCCGATAGACTGCGTCAGCGCTGAATTGCATCACTCGATGGGCGGGGTCGGTCGTTTGGGGCATGCGATTTTTTGATGGGCGAATGAGGGGAGTGGAAGTGCTAAGCGAGGCGGCAGCGGCTGGATCGATACGAGGCTCGAGTCAAGGGCAGATGGGGTGGGCGGTGGCCTGCCAGGGCTTATCGAAATCGGTCTCCGATGGCGATGAAGAACTCCACATATTGAGGGACATTTCTCTGGAAGTGGCGCCGGGGTCATCTCTCGCAATTTTAGGTCCATCGGGCTGCGGAAAGTCCACATTATTGGGGCTGCTTGCTGGGCTTGACGTGCCATCCTCGGGGAATGTCACTTGGAATGAAGAGTCAATCTCGCGCCTTGGCGAAGAGGAGCGAGCGGCACGGCGGCGTAGTCGAGTCGGCTTTGTTTTCCAGTCCTTCCAACTCCTGCCGCAACTCACTGCATTGGAGAATGCCATTCTTCCTTTAGAACTCGCGGGTGAGGTCGGCGCGAGAGACCGCGGGCTGGAGATGCTCCGCGCGGTGGGGCTGGCCGAGCGCGCCAATCACTTCCCTGCCACCCTCTCCGGGGGGGAGCAGCAGCGGGTTGCGTTGGCCCGGGCATTTGTGAGCCGACCCAGCATTCTTTTTGCAGACGAGCCTACGGGCAGTCTCGATGCAGCCAGCGGCGCCCGTGTCATGGAAATTTTCTTTGGTCTGCAAGAGGAGCGCCGTGTGACCCTGGTGATTGTCACCCATGACGCCAGCCTGGCAGCACACTGCAAAGATCGCGTTCAGCTTGTGGCGGGCCGAATCGTATAATGCGACATGCCCTCTGTCCGCTGCTTTCCGGGTTCGGCCGCCGTCTCCGCCTTTCGCCAGGCCAGTCTACTTAAGCGGATCCAGGCGCAAGCTTCCGGCTGTTCC